>NZ_JBEXHL010000011.1:0-283290 GCF_040607795.1 Amycolatopsis sp. NPDC005232
GGATTGGGGCGGTGCGATCGGCCCCCGGCCGATCCGACCGCCCCAATCCGGAAACCGGCTCAAAGGCGATCTCGCACGCCCCGGCGGAGCCGGGGCCAAAGATATTGCGCGCGCGTCGCGGACGCGGTTGGCTCGGGTGGTGACCCCGCCACCCGGCAACGTCTTCCAGCTCGCTGCGAGAAAGGCCTGAACGAAATGAAAAACGACGAGCTGCGGCGCCGCTTCGAAACGCTCACCACCGCGCACCTCACCGACGGCTGCATCCGCGCGCGGCTGCAGGTGCGCTGCGCGCCGGCGGGGACACGGGCCGCGGTCGGTGGGCGCGTGGCCGGGCGGGTGTTGCCGGCGCGGCACGCGGGCAGCGTCGACGTGTTCCTGGAGGCGCTGATGAGCGCCGAGGAGGGCGACGTGCTGGTGGTGGACAACGGCGGGCGCCTCGACGAGAGCTGCGTCGGTGACCTCGTGGCGATCGAGGCCGCGACGGCGGGCGCGTCCGGCATCGTGATCTGGGGCCTGCACCGCGACACCGCCGACCTGCGCGCGATCGGGCTGCCCGTGTTCAGCCTCGGTTCCCTGCCGACCGGACCGCTCTCGCTCACCGACCGCGCCGCGAACGCGCTCGAGTCCGCGCGCGTCGGCGAGTGGGAGGTCACGTCGGACGACCTGGTGTTCGGCGACGACGACGGCGTGGTCTTCGTGCCCGCCAACGAGGCCGAGGACGTGTTCCGCCTCGCGGAGTCCATTCGGGACACCGAGCGGCGCCAGGCCGAGCTCATCCGCGGCGGCAAGACGCTGCGCGAGCAGGTGCGCTTCGCCGAGTTCCTGCGCGCCCGCGAGGCCAACCCCGCGCTGACCTTCCGCGAACACCTGCGCGCCGTGGGCGGGGCCATTGAGGAGTGAGCGCCCGGTCGCCCTGGTCACCGGCGTCGGCCGGCGCGCGGGCATCGGGGCGGCCATCGCCGAACGCCTCTCGGCGGACGGCTGGCTCGTCGCGTGCACACACTGGCCGGCCTACGACGCCCGCATGCCGTGGGGCGCGGATCCGGTGCGGGCCGGGGATTTCTCGGTCGAAGCGGACTTGGCCGATCCTGCGGCGCCGGCGTCGTTGTTCGACCGAGTGGCTTCTTCCCTTGGCGACGTGACGGCTTTGGTGCTGGCGCACTGCGAGTCCGTCGACTCCGGTTTCCTCGACACGTCGCTCGAAAGCTTCGACCGGCACTTCGCGGTGAACACACGCGCGAACTGGCTGCTCATGCGCGAGTTCGCGGTGCGCTTCGGCGGACCCCACGGCACCGGCCGCATCGTCGCCCTGACGAGCGACGCCGTGGTCCACAACGTTCCCTACGGCGCCAGCAAAGGCGCCCTCGACCGCCTGATCGTGGCCGCCGCCGGGGAACTCGGCCCCCGCGGCATCACCGCCAACGCCGTCAACCCCGGCCCGACCGACACCGGCTGGATGGACGGCCCCCTGAGCACCACCCTCCGCGACCGCACACCGCTGGGCCGCCTCGGCACCCCGCGCGACTGCGCCAACCTCGTGTCCTTCCTCTGCGGCCCCGACGGCACCTGGGTCACCGGCCAGCTCCTCACCTCCAACGGCGGCTTCTCATGACCACCAAACTCCTCGCCTACGTCTGGCTCCCCCGCGGCGACACGGTCCTCCTCCTTCGCCGCGCGCCCGGCACGTTCCTCGGCGAGCACTGGGAGCTTCCTGGCGGCACCGCCGAGCCCGGCGAAGCCCCGGAGACCACCGCGGTCCGCGAGGTGGCCGAGGAAACGGGCCTGCACGTCCACCTCCTCGGCGAACGCGCCCGCCTCTCGTGGCCCGACCTCGACGGCCGGCCGCTCACGATCCACGCCCGCGTCTACAACGCGACCGAACCCACGCCCGGCACGGTCACCCTCAACCCCGCCGAACACGACGACTTCACCTGGGCGACAACCGAAGAAGCCGCAGCACTCCGTCTGTCGCCCCACCTCCACCTGCTCGGGTAGGGCGGGCGTTGGCGGCGGCTGATCACCGGGTGCCGCCGAGGGTGGTGAAAAGCGGGCGAATCCGGGGAAGAAGAAGCCGGTGCACCGCCTGCCCCGGGGGGTCGCGATCGCGCTGAGATGGGTGTAGGCAGAGGTTGCGTCGAGACCGACAGTGTGTGGAGGTGTCGGGTGGGCACAGCCGAGCTACCGGGCCGAGATCCGGACACCCGGGTCTCAGTACTTCGCGAGGACGCGCGCACGCGGATCGTCCGGCTGTTCCTCCCTGATCGCACTGTCGTCTGCAAACAGCCGCTCGGGCCGGACGCGCCGGGACGGCTGCGGCACGAGAAGGCGGTGCTGGAACAGCTCCGCGGGGTCCCGGGCGTGGCGCAGCTGGCGGACGCGCCGCAGTACGCGGGGGCGATCGTGCTGGCGGACGTCGGCGGCACGAACCTGGCAGGACTGTCGAAGCCGCTTCCCGTCGACGTCCTGGTCGGCGTCGCGCTGGGGCTGGCCAGAGCCGTGGCGGCCATGCACCGCCGCGGAGTGCTGCACCGGGAAATCACCCCCGCGAACATCGTGATCTCCCGCGACGGTGCTCCGTACCTGGTGGACTTCACGTTGGCCACCTCGCTCGCCGACGCCGGCCGTCCGTTCTCCGATCGCAGCGAGATCGTCGGGACTCTCGCGTACCTCGCTCCCGAGCAGACCGGGCGGACCGGCCGTTCCGTCGACCAGCGGGCCGACCTGTACTCGCTGGGTGCGACGCTCTACGAACTGGCGACGGGGGCACCGCCGTTCGGCTCCGGCGATCCGCTTCGCCTCACCCACGACCACTTGACGCAGGTCCCGGTGCCGCCGGACGAGGTGAACCCGGCTTTGCCGGCGGCCCTGCCCGAGATCATCCTTCATCTGCTCGAGAAGGAGCCGGACAGCCGTTACCAGACCGCGGAGGGCGTGGTCCACGACCTGGAGCGGCTGCGGGACGCCCGGGCGGGACCGGTCCGGGTCGGTGAACACGACTTCCCGCTCCGGCTGGTCGCGCCACCGAGGCTGGTCGGGCGCGAAGCCGAGGTGGCCGCGCTCCACGCGGCGCTCGAAGACGCGCTGACGGGCCAGTGCCAGGGAGTCATGATCAACGGCGCGGCGGGGGTGGGCAAGACGGCGTTGGTCGACGAGCTGCGCCCGGCCGTGACGAGCCGGGGTGGCTGGTTCGTGCCGGGCAAGTTCGACCAGTACCGGAGGGATCTGGAGTTCGACGGGGTGCACCAGGCGTTCCGGGTGCTGGGAAGGCTGCTGCTGGCCGAGCCGGAGAACGAGCTGACCGAGGTCCGGGAACGCATCTTCGCCGCGGCCGGCCCGAATGTGGGCCTGCTGACCGCGGTGGTGCCGGAGTTCGCCGCGCTGCTGAAGGTGCCGCCCGACCCCGGCGATCCGCTCACCGCGCAATCACGGGCTCAGCACAACAGCGTCCAGATCCTGCGGGCGATCGCGTCACCGGAACGACCTGTGGTGCTGCTCCTCGACGACCTGCAATGGGCCGGGCGAGTCCCGCTCGGGTTCGTCGACCTCCTGCTCGACGAGGAGCCGATCGCCGGCCTGCTGCTGGTGGGCGTGCGCCGCGACGACGACGTGGCTTCGGCAGAGCAACCGGCAGGGTCGGAGGACCGAGCCGGTGTGCGGTACCTGCGGCTGGGCAACCTGCCCATCCCGAGTCTGGTCGCCATGGTCGCCGAGATGCTGCACGCCGACGAGGTCGCGGCGGCGAGCCTGGTCGAGGTGATCGAGCCGCGCACGTCCGGCAACCCGTACGAAACCGTGCAGCTGCTCAACGCGCTGGGCCGCCACGGTGTTTTCACCGCGAACGCCTCCGGGTGGCGGTGGGATCCGGCGCGGCTGCGAGCCCGGCTGGGTCCGTCGGAGGTCGGCGACCTGCTGGCGGCGCGGATCGAGGCCGTGCCGCCGCGGTCCCGGCGGCTGGTGGAGGCGATGGCCTGTCTCGGCGGGCAGGTCGAGGTCTCGGTGCTGTGGATTGCCACGGGCGAGCCGGACGGCGGGGTGGAGCGGCAGTTGGCGCCGGCGCTGGACGAGGGACTTCTCGCACTGGAAAGCGGTGCCCACGGCGCGGTGCGGTTCCGCCACGACCGCATCCGCGAGGCGATCCTGTCCACGCTCGATCCGGAGCGGCGCCGGGCTCTGCACCTGGCCATGGCGCGACGGCTGGCCCGGGTGCGCGACCTGTTCGCGGCCGCCGCCGACCAGTACCTGCCGGTGATCGACGCGGTCGACGATCCCGCAGAGCGCCGGCAGGTGACGAAGCTGCCGCGGCGCGGCGCCGACCAGGCCGCGTTGACGGGTGACGATGTGCAGGTGAACGCGCTCCTCTCGGCGGCGTTGCGGCTGGTCGACCCCGCCGAGATCGCCGTGGTGGTCGAGCTGCGCACTGCTCGCCAGGCGGCTCTGTTCGGTTCGGGGCGCTTGGCAGAGGCCGACGCGGACTACCGGGCGATCGAGCGGCTCTGCGAGAGGATGCCGGACCGGGCGGGCCCGACGGCGATCCAGGTGCGCGGCCTCACGCACCAGACCCGGTTCGCCGAGGCGATCGCGCTGAGCCTGGAGTCGCTGCGGGAGTGCGGCGTCGTCGTACCTTCGGGGGATCGGCTCCCCGCCGAAGTCGACCAGCGGTTCGAGCGCCTGTACCGGTGGGCGGCCGACAGCGACCCAGCGGATGACCTGGCCCGGCCGGACCTTGCCGACGCCACCGCGCTGGCCGTGACCCGCTTGATCGACGCTGCCCTGCCGGCTGCCTACTTCGTCGCCGACCCGGCCTTGATCTCGTGGCTGGGTCTGGAAGCCATCCGGATCTGGATCGAGCACGGTCCCGGCCCGAGCGTGATCGGCCCGGCGAGCCACGCCGCCTACCACGCGGGGGCGCAGCGCGGTGCCTACGAGGCCGGATACCGCGCGTTGCAGCGGATCGTGGCGCTGGGCGAGGCCCGCGGCTACGAGCCCGGCACCTCGCAGGCACGGCACATGTTCTCCGCTCTCAGCGGCTGGTTCGAGCCGGTCGAGAACGGTGCCCGCGCGGCGCAGAAAGCCAGGACGGGGCTGATCGCGGGCGGTGACCTGGCCTACGCCGGTTACACCTACCAGCTCTCGGTGCCGTACCTGGCGGAGTGCGCGCCGTCGCTGGCGAATTTCGTCGCCGAGGTCGACCGGGGGTTCGCCTTCCTGCGCCGGACCGGCAACGAGCAGACCGGCCAATGGCTCGACAGCTACCGGTGGCTGGCCGACGTGCTGCGCGGCGAGAGTCCAGCCTCGAGCGACGACCCGATCCCCCTCGACCGCTTCGCCGACAATCCGCTGGCGCTGTTCTACGCGCACCTGTGTCACGCGCTCGCGGCGGCCTGCTTCGGTGATCCAGTTCGCCTGGCAGAACACAGTGCGGCCGCCATGGCCCTGCTCCCGGCCGCCGCCGGCTTCTACTCCACCGCCGTGGCCCGCTTGCTGCGCGGGCTCGCCTTGGCCGACCAGGCCC
This sequence comes from Amycolatopsis sp. NPDC005232, assembly GCF_040607795.1. NCBI lineage: Bacteria > Bacillati > Actinomycetota > Actinomycetes > Pseudonocardiales > Pseudonocardiaceae > Amycolatopsis > Amycolatopsis sp. NPDC005232. The sequence continues at coordinate 5,513 of NZ_JBEXHL010000011.1, forward strand.
GCGCGGCCACTGACGCCGAGCGCGGAGCTCCACTGTCCGAATTGGACGAGGTGATGCGGTGGCTGGCCGCGCGGGTCAGGGACGCACCGGAAAACTTCCTGCACCTGGTGCGGTTGCTCGAGGCCGAGCGGGCCTGGGCGGTCGACGACTTCCGCGGTGCCGTGCGGGCGTTCGACGCCGCGCGGCGCGAGGTCGTCCAGCGTCGGCGCCCCTGGCACCGGGCCCTGATCGCCGAGCGCGCGGCGCGCTTCCACCTGGCGCACGACATCGACCACACCGGCTTCGACCTGCTCGCGCAGGCCCGCGACGACTACGCCGCCTGGGGCGCGACCGCGAAGGTGGCGCAGCTCGACTGGGCGTACCCGGCTCTGCGATCAGGAGCCGGCGCGACGGCCGGTCTCGGGCAGGCCCGACCGGCGGGTGCCGTCCACCAGCGCTCAACGGTCACCACGGGCACCCTCGACCTGCTCGGCGTCCTGTCCGCGTCGCGGGCGCTGAGCTCCGAGACGAGCATCGAACGCCTGCATTCGCGGGTCGTCGACGTGCTCAGCGCGATGACCGGTGCCACCGTCGTCCGCCTCGTGCTGTGGAGCGACGACCGGCGGGACTGGCTCCTGCCCGCCTCCGCTCCCCCGAACACAGCGACAGGCGCCGATCATGACCACGCGGTGCCGATGTCGGTGCTGCGCTACATCCGCCGGACCGAGGCACCACTCGTCGTCGACGACGTCACCCGCGACGACCGCTTCGCCCACGACCCGTGCTTCGCGGGCCTCACGCGCTGCTCCTTCCTCGCGGTGCCCGTCCTCAGCCGCGGTGCCCCGCGGGCGGCGCTGCTGCTGGAAAACCGGCTGATCGGCGGCGCGTTCACCGCCGAGCGGCTCGACGCCGTCAAGCTCATCGCGGGCCAGCTCGCCGTCTCCCTCGACAACGCGCAGCTGTACGCCCAGCTCACCGCGTCGCGGGCGCGGATCGTCACTGCAGCCGACCAGGCACGCCGGCGCATCGAACGGGACCTGCACGACGGCGCTCAGCAACGGCTGGTCTCTCTCGCGTTGCGGCTGCGCGCGGCACAGGCGCAGGTGCCACCGGAACTCACCGAACTCGCCGCCGATCTCGGCGACCTCGCCGCCGAAGCCACCAGTCAGCTGGACGAGCTGCGCGAGATCGCGCGCGGTATCCACCCGGGGATCCTCGACACGGGAGGACTCCAAGCGGCCGTACGCACGCTCGGCCGCCGCTCGCCCATCCCGGTCGAGGTCGACCAGCAGCCGGGGCAGTCGCTCCCCAAGCACGTCGAGGTCAGCGCCTACTTCGTCGTCGCGGAGGCCCTGACCAACGCGGCCAAGCACTCACGAGCATCTTCCGCCTCGGTGACCATTCACCTCGACGCCGCGAAGGCCCTGTTGCACGTCACGGTCCTCGATGACGGCGTCGGTGGCGCCGACTTCACCCGGGGCACCGGTTTGCTCGGCCTCAAAGACCGGGTCGAAGCGATCGGCGGCCGGATCGTCCTCCAGAGCCCGCCCGGAGCCGGAACCAGCCTGCACGCGGAACTTCCGCTCGCCGACCCCAGCCGAGCGTCCGCGCTGGACGGTTGAGGCGTGGTCTCGGGCCAGGCGTTCAGCGAGGCGGCGTAGCAACGGCTCCGCGTTCGTCATGCAGCGCGCCGGGTCCGGTTCGAGGTCGGTGAGGGCGTGGACGGCGGTGAAGCCGGCCGCACGCCACTCGGCCGGGGGCAGCAGGCAGCGGCCCGCCGCGGCAACCGTCGGGACGCCGGCGCCCGTGGCCGCGCGCAGGACGCCGACGGGGGCCTTGCCGTGCAAGGACTGCGTGTCCAAGGAGCCCTCGCCGGTGATGACGAGGCGGGCGTCGCGGACCGCGGTGGAGAAGCCCAGGAGGTCGAGCAGCAAGGAAATACCCGGCCTCAGCCGAGCGCCCAACGCCGCCAGCGCCGCGAAGCCCACCCCGCCCGCCGCGCCGGCGCCCGCGGCCGAGGCGGACGAAGGACCCAGCACCGAAGCCCAGTGGCGCAACCCGGCGTCCAGCACGGCGACATCCTCAGGGCTCGCACCCTTCTGCGGCCCATACACCGCCGCCGCGCCCGAAGGACCCAGCAGCGGGTTGTCCACGTCGCAAGCCAGGTCGATGTCCACAGCGGACACCCCGGACAAGTCCACAGTAGACACCGAAGCCAGCCCGATACCGCCGAGAGGCACCGCGGCACCGGAAGAATCCAGCACTCGCGCCCCCAGCGCCGTCAGCATCCCGGCGCCACCATCCGTGCAAGCACTCCCGCCGACGCCCAGCACGATCCGCGACGCCCCGGCCGCCCGCGCCGCCGCGATCAGCTCGCCCGTGCCATGACTCGACGCGGTCAGTGGCGCCGGCAACGCACCCGGCAACCGCTGCAAACCGGAAGCCTCGGCCAGTTCCACCACGGCAACGTCACCCCGCAGGGCGAAGAACGCCGTGATCCGCCGACCCGTCGGCCCGGACACGCGCACCGGCACCCGGTGGAACCCGGCAGCGACGGCGGCGGCCACCGTGCCGTCACCGCCGTCCGCCACCGGGAGCTCGACCACCGGCTCGTCGCCGGACACCTCACGCAAGCCGGCGGCGACCGCCGAAGCGACCTGCGCCGCCGTGAGCGAGCCCTTGAACTTGTCGGGCGCGACCAGCACTGTCATGACCGAGACCGGAACGCCCGCCAGTCACCGATCTCGGTGATGTCGCGCAGCTGCACGTGGGACGTCTGCGGCCGGCGCAGCAGCATCGCGAACGCCGAGCTCCCGTCCGCCAGCTCGATCACGCCCAGCTCCAGCTCGGGCGGTTCCGCCGGCAGTACCCGGTCCCGCAGCGCGTCCAGGGACACCTCGTACACCTCGCCCGCCACCGCACCGCCGCCGTGGGCGACCGGGACCAAAGCCGGGCACTGGCCGCCCACGGAGTAGAAGCGGTACTTCGGCGCGGTGGTCGTCGACGCGACGAGAGGGGCGCCGTCGAGCAGGTGGTGCAGCGGTTCGCCGCGCATGGCGCCGCCGTTGAGGAACATCAAGGTCACAACAGTTCCTTTCCTTCGAGCTACCACAGCTACAAGATCGCCTTGACGACGTCGATTCCGAAGTAGACGGTGAACACCAGCGCCAGCACCGTGAGGATCCACCCAGCGTCGCGCCACTTGCCCTTGCACGTCTTGATGAGCACGAACGCGATGAGACCCGCGCCCACACCGTTGGTGATGGAGTAGGTGAACGGGATCAGCGCGACGGTGAGGAACACCGGGATCGTGTAATCACTGTCCTGCCACGGGATGTTGCGGCATTGCGCCACCATCATGCCGCCGATCACCACGAGCGCCGGCGCCGCGGCCTGCGCCGGGACGATGCCCGCGATCGGCGTGAACAGCAGCGTCGCGGTGAACAGCGCGCCGGTGACCACGCTCGCGAGCCCGGTCCGCGCGCCCTCGCCCACGCCGGCCGCCGATTCGAGGAACACGGTGTTGGGCGAGGAACCCGAGAGCCCGCCGGCGATCGCGCCCGCGCCGTCGACGAACAGGATCCGGCCCATCCGTGGCACGCGGCCGTCCTTCGACAGCCCGGCTTCGGCCGACACGCTGGTGATCGTGCCCATCGCGTCGAAGAAGCCGGACAGCACGAGGGTGAACAGGAAGATCGTGGCGGTCAGCGCACCCGCTGAAGCGAAGCCGCCGAACAGGTCGATGTGGCCCAGCAGCCCGAAATCGGGTACCGCCACCACGTGGCTCGGCAGCGTCGGGGTGGTCAATCCCCAGTTCCCCACGTGGAAACCGTCGTGCAGCACCACGGCGAGCACAGTGGACACCGCGATGCTGATCAGCACCGCGCCCGGGACTTTGCGCGACATCAGCACCGTCATCAGCAGCAGGCCGAAGCAGAACACCGCGATCGGCCAGCCGTCGAGGTGCCCGTCGAAACCGAGCCGAACGGGCACGGTGGACTCGGCCGCGTCCGGCGTCCGCGTGACGAACCCGGCGCTGACCAGGCCGACGAGCGCGATGTAGAGCCCGATGCCGACCGTGATCGCCATCTTGAGCGGCGCGGGGATCGCGTTCATGATCCGTTCCCGGATCCCGCTCACGGCCATCAGCACGATGCAGACGCCTTCGAGCACCACGAGTCCGAAGGCCTGGGGCCACGTCATCGCCGGCGCCATCTGGAACGCGACGATGCCGTTGATCCCGAGACCCGCGGCCAGCGCGAGCGGCGCGTTGCCGACGAGTCCCATGAGGATGGTCATCACCGCGGCCGCCAGCGCGGTGGCCGTGGTGACCTGGGCGGCGCTGAGCTTCGCGCCGGTAATGTCGGCGGAAGCGCCGAGGATGAGCGGGTTGAGCAGCACGATGTAGGCCATCGCGACGAACGTGGTGATGCCGCCGCGCACCTCGCGGCCCACGGTTGTGCGGCGGGCGGTGATGTCGAAGAGGCGGTCCAGGAAGGGCTTGCGAGCTGGTCCTGGGGCCGGGGTCACAGCGTCGTCGATGTGTACCTGGGTCATGCGTCGTCCCCTTGCCGGTGGGTGTGCTCGACCGCGCCCTGCAGTCGGATCGGGGCGTGGCAAGCCTGACGAATTGTTTTTTGTGGTGCTCCGGTCAGCACCGGGATGTGCCCGGGTACGGGCTTCCGGTGTCGGGCGTGTCTGTATCGGGCCTGTCTGTATTGGGAACTGCGGGGCCGGACCGGGGAGAACCGCCGGCCCCGAGTGCCTAGTAGTCGACGCGGTCGGGCCGGTCCAGCCAGGCGTCGAACGGCGCGAAGCCGTCCTTGAGGGACAGCCGGGAAACGGGTACTTCCCAGGTTTCGCGGGGCTTGTCGAACAGTTCGTAGAACGCGCGGTCGTCGAAACCGGCCTTGGCCGCGTCGTGGCGGTCGGCCGCGTAGACCACGCCGTCCACCCGCGCCCACAGCGCGGACGAAAGGCACATCGGGCACGGTTCGCACGAGGACACGAGCACGCAGCCGGTGAGCTTGAACGTGCCGAGCGCCTGGCAGGCCGCGCGGATGGCGACCACCTCGGCGTGGGCCGTGGGGTCGAGCGAGGGGGTGACGCGGTTGACACCCGTCGCGATGATGTCACGGCCCTTGGCGACGAGCGCGCCGAACGGGCCGCCGCCGTCGGCGACGTTGCGGGTCGCGATGCGCACGCTCTCGAGGAGCCATTCACGCTCGAGGTCGGCGTCGAGGGAGAGGGTCATTTCGCTTGCGCTCCAGACAGTTCCAGTGAGTCGGCTCAGGTTCCGGTGATGTGCTCGGGCCGGATCGGGACGCGTGGCAATTCGAGGCCGGTCGCCGCGCGGATGGCGTTGGCGACCGCCGGCGTCGAGGAGATCGTGGGCGGCTCGCCGACGCCGCGCACGCCGTAGGGCGCGTGCGGGTCGGGCCGCTCCAGCACGTCGATGCGCATCGGCGGCATGTCCAGCACGGTCGGGATGAGGTAGTCGGTGAACGACGGGTTGCGCACCTTTCCGTCCACCACCTGGATCTCCTCCATCACGGCCAGGCCGAGACCCTGCGCGGACCCGCCTTGGATCTGGCCGAGCACCGCGTCGGGGTTCATCGCCTTGCCCACGTCCTGCGCGCAGTCGAGCTGCACGACCTTGACCAGGCCCAGCTCCACGTCGACGTCCACCACCGCGCGGTGCGCGGAGAAACCGTACTGCACGTGGGCGTCGCCCTGGCCGGTCTCCGGGTCGAGCGGGTAGGTCTTGCGGTGGTGGAACTCCCGGGTCTCCTCGACAATCTCGTCGCCGAGGAGGTCCACAAGGGACGCGACGACCTCACCGTCGCCGGCCACGATCTTGCCGCCCGCCAGCGACATCCCTTTCGCATCACGGCCCAGCCGGCGTTCGGCCAGTGCATAGACCGCGTCGGCCACCGCACGGCACGCATTGCGCACGGCACCACCGGTCACGTACGTCTGCCGCGACGCCGAACTCGAACCCGCATCGCCGACGCTCGTGTCGGCCGGGTGCACGGTTACGCGCGGCACACCCAGCTCGGTGCGCGCGATCTGCTGCTGCAACGTGACGAGCCCCTGGCCCACCTCGGCCGCGGCCGTGTGCACCATCGCCACCGGTTCGCCGCCGATCACCTGCAGCCGCACGCGGGCGGTCGAGTAGTCGTCGAGGCCTTCGGCGTAGGAGATGTTCTTGATGGTCACGCCGTAACCGACCCCGCGCACCACGCCTTCGCCGTGGGTAACATTGGACGCTCCGCCGGGCAGGTCGCGGATGTCCGGGTGCTCACCACGTTCCGGCGGCAACGGCATGTCCTTCAGGCGCTGGATCAGCTCGGCCACGGGAGCCGGGAAATCGACGAGCTGGCCGGTGACGTTGGTGGAGCCCTCGCTCATCGCGTTGCGGATCCGCAGGTCGGCGGGGTCGATGCCGAGCGCCGTGGCGAGTTTGTCCATTTGGGACTCGTACGCGTACGTCGGCTGCACCGCGCCGAGCCCGCGCATCGCACCGCACGTCGGGTTGTTGCTGTACACGCCCCAGCCCTCGATCTTCGCGTTGGGCACGTTGTACGGGCCGACGGACAGCGTGGTGCCGTTCCCGACCACCACCGGCGTCTTCGACGCGTAGGCGCCGCCGTCGAAGTACAGCCGGGCGCGCACGTAGACCAGATCGCCCTCGCGCGTGGCGCCGTGTTCGTAGTACATCTTCGCCGGGTGCCGGTGCACGTGGCCGAAGAACGACTCCTCTCGGTTGTAGACCATCTTCACGGGCCGGCCGGTACGCAGCGCGAGCAGGCACGAGTGGATCTGCATCGACAGGTCCTCGCGCCCGCCGAACGCGCCGCCGACGCCGCTGAGCGTGAGCCGCACCTTCTCCAGCGGCAGGCCCAGTGCCCGCGCGGTCTGCTTCTGGTCCACGTGCAGCCACTGCGTGGCGAGATAGAGGTCCACGCCGCCGTCGTCGTCGGGCACGGCGAGGCCGGACTCCGGGCCGAGGAAAGCCTGGTCCTGCATGCCGATCTCGTAGACACCGGACACGACCACATCGGCCTTCGCGGCCGGGTCACCCTTCACGATGCGTTGGTAGCGCACGAGATTTCCGCCCGGGTGCAGCTTCGGCAGGGTCTCGTCGTGGGCCGCGCGCTCGGGATCGGTGACCGGTTCGAGCACCTCGTACTCGACCACGATGTGCTTGAGCGCCTGCCGCGCGATCTCCGGGTGGTCGGCTGCGAGGATCGCCACCGGCTCGCCCTGGTAGCGCACGCGGTCCTCAGCGAGCGCCGGCGTGTCCTGGTACTTGAGGCCGTAGAGGTTCTCGCCGGGCACGTCCTCGTGCGTCAGCACCGCGTGGACGCCGGGCTGCGCCAACGCCCGGGAGACGTCGAGGCGCACGATCCGCGCGTGCGGGTGCGGGCTGCGCAGCGTGGCACCCCACAGCATGTCCTCGTGCCACAGGTCCGAGGAGTACGCGAACTCGCCGCGCACCTTGAGCGTGCCGTCGGGTCGCAGCGGACTCGTGCCGATGCCGCCGGTGACGGTGTCGGACAGCTCTTGCGGTGACCGGGCCGGGGCCGGGCGCGTCATGCGTGCTCCTTCCGCGCGGCCGCGAGCCGGACCGCGTCGAGGATCTTCTCGTACCCGGTGCAGCGGCACAGGTTCCCGGCCAGCGCTTCGCGGATCTCGGCGTCGCTCGGGTTTTCGGTGCGCGCCACGAGATCGTGGGCGGTCACCAGGAGCCCGGGCGTGCAGAAGCCACATTGGACGGCTCCGCATTCGACAAAGGACTCTTGGATCGGGTCCAGGTTCTCTCCGTCGGCGAGACCTTCCACCGTGCGCACCTCGCGGCCCTCGGCCTGCCCGGCCGCGACCAGGCAGGCGCACGCCGGCACGCCGTCGAGGTACACCGTGCACGAGCCGCACTCGCCCTGCTCGCACGCGTTCTTCGAGCCGGCGAGGCCGAGCCGTTCGCGCAGCACGTAGAGCAGGCTTTCGCCTTCCCAGACGTTGTCCGCCTGGCGCTGCTCGCCGTTGACGATCACGTTCACACGCATTCCGTGCGCCTCCCTCCGCAGTATTCGGTCCAGGCCCAGCCGAGCGTCCGCCGCGCCAGCACCGACAGCGCGTGGCGGCGGTAGTCGGCGCTGCCGCGCACGTCGTCGATGGGCGCGGCCGCGGCGGCCACCAGCTCACCGAAGCGGCGTTTCACCGAGTCGGCGAGCGCACGCGGGCGGTCCCACTGGTCGTCGGCCGCCAGCTCGCCCGCGAGGAACTCCTCGGCGTCGAACGCGCGGCGCGGTGTCGGGGCGGCCGAGCCGACACCCGTGCCCACGCGGCGTTCGGCCGGGTGCACCGCGAGGCCGAAGGCGCAGACCGCGATCACCATCGCGTTGCGGGTCCCCACCTTGCTGAACTGCTGCGGCCCGCTCGCCGGTGCCAAGTGGACAGCCGTGATCAGCTCGTCGGGTTCGAGCACATTTCGCTTCACACCAACGTAGAAGTCCTTCGCCGCCACGCGCCGGGTGCCGCGGGTGGACGCGATCTCCACCTCCGCGTCGGCCGCGAGCAGCGCCGGGTGCGAGTCGCCCGCGGGCGACGCCGCGCCGAGGTTTCCGCCGACGCTGCCGCGGTTGCGGATCTGCGGCGAGCCGACCGTGCGGGCCGCCATCGCCAGTCCCGGCAGCCGGTCGCCCAGCTCCGCGATGATCCGCGTGTACGGCGTCGCGGCCGCGATCCGGATGCGGCCTTCCTCGACGTCGTAGCCGTAAAGCTCGCTGACGCGGTTGAGGTCGAGCAGCGCCGACGGGCGGCGGTGGTCGAAGTTGATCTCCACCATCACATCGGTGCCGCCCGCGATCGGCACGGCGTCGGGGTGCGCCGCCTTGGCCTCGAGGGCCTCGGCGAGCGTGGTCGGGCGCAGGAACTCCACTTCGGCCTCCGTCTCAGGACCAGGCCGGCCCGGCGGGCGGCGCGTCGTCGCGCAGCACGGTGCCCTCGATCAGCCCGTACGGCCGGTCGGCGGCATGGAAGACCTCACCGGGGTTGTCGAGGCCGAACGGCGACAGGTCGGTGAGGAAGTGGTGTTTGTTCGGCAGCGACAGGCGCACCTCCACGATCTCGGGCACCGTCTCGAGCACGCGCGAACCCATCGCGTAGAGCGTCTGCTGCAGCGACTGGCTGTGCGTTCCGCCGAAGGCGTCGAGCAACGCGGCCAGGGCCGTGTCGTACGCGCCGGCCCAGTCGACAGCGTCTGCCAGTTCGCCGGCGAAGCGCCAGCTCGCGTTGACGGCCGTGGCGAGGACGCGGTCCCTGGTCTCCGGCAGCGTCGTGTAGCCGTCGCGCGGGAAGCCCCAGAACTCCGAGCCGGTGGTGTTGAGCACCGTGAGGTCCTCGACGCCGCCGAGCACCCAGGCCTGCGCGCCGTCGTAGTGCACGGTCGTGGTGCGCGTGCCGCCGCCCGAGCGCGCGAACGAGTGGTGGGCCGGCTGCCCGCCGACCGTGAGCCGCTGCCACGGGTACGACTCCACGTGGACGCGGGCGCCGTGGATGCTGTCCTGCGTGGTGACGAAGTGGCGCGCGAGGCGCAGCGCGTAGCCCTCGATCTCGCCGACGCCGTCGCGGGCGAACGCGAACACCGTGTTCTTCTGCGTGTCGGTGGCCAGCACCTTGTCGTTGGCGCCGGTGAGGTGGGTGTCGCTCATGTCGCCGGACAGCGAAACGCTGACGTTGAGGTCGGTGATCCGGTGCTCGTCGCCGTCGCGGTCGACGCGCACGACCCGGTTCTCCGCCTTTCCGTAGCGGTTGTCGCCCAGAACGATCGCCATGGTGTTCCTTCCCTTCGCTCGTCGGTCAGTAGACACGCCGTGACGTGGCGCGGACCACGGCAGATCCACCGAAACCGGGTGGGCGTCGAGGGTGGTTTTTCGTAGGTTCCTCCAAACGACGGCGGCCCTGGCGTGTGCGCTACTTGAGCCGGGAAGGAGGTGCCGCATGCGGCTGGGTGCGCTGCTGGACACGCCGGAGCTCGGGCTGACCCTGCTCACCGGCGAGTCGGCGCTGGACCGCGAGTTCGGGCGCGTCTTCCAGGCGACACTGCAGGACCCGACGCGGTACCTCAACGGTGGGGAGATCGTGCTGTGCGGCATGCGCTGGCTGCCCGGGCCGGCCGAGGCCGAGGAGTTCGTGGGCGTGCTGGCGGCGGCGGGTGTGGTCGCGCTGGGCGCTGGGACGGCGGAGGTGGGCGGGCCCGTGCCCGAGCACCTCGTGGAGTCGTGCCGGCGGGTCGGGCTGCCGCTGTTCGAGGTCCCGCTGTCGGTGTCCTTCGCGACGGTGACCGAGCGCGTGATCCTCGGCCTGGCCGCCGAGCGTTCCGCCCCCGCGCACGACTCGCACCGGCGACTGGTCGCGGCCGTGACCGGCGGTGATGGCCTTCCCGCGCTCGTTTCCGCGGGCGCTTCCGAATTGGGCGTGGACTGCTGGGTGCTGAGCGCGACCGGCCGGCTGATCGCCGGCACGGGTTCGCCGCCTTCCGATGCGCGCCGGGCCGCCCTGGCGCGCCGGTTCCTCCGCGCGGAACGCCTCCCGTTGACCGTCCCCGGCGACGACGGTCCCGTCACGCTGCTGGCCGCCGCCAGCCGCTCGGGCCACCGCGTGGCGAGCTGGTTCCTGGTGGCCTCCGGCGACATCGGACGCTGGGCTGTTTCCCGGCGCGAACTCGCTCTGGAGCTGGCCCCGTTGATCGGGCTGGAGCGTTCCCGCGTCGACGAGGCCAAGCGCATCGAGAACCGGGCGGCCGAGCCGTTGCTGCGGTTGGCCCTCTCCGACGACGCTTCTCCGGCTTCGTTGTCCGCGCGGCTCGCGGCGCTGGACTTCCCACCTTCGGCGCACGTCGTGACCCTCTCCGCCGCAGTCGACGGCGGCGGCCCAGGCCTCACCCAGGTGCTGGTGGAGGAGCTGCTCGCTTCGGCCCCCGCCCCCACGCTGGTGGCCACCATCGACGGCGAGACCTTCGGGTTGTTCCCGGCGCACGACCGCCTGGGCCGCCTCGCCGAGACTCTGCGCGAGTCCGTCCGCGCGGTCGAACCCGCCCTCGGCTCCGCCCGCCTGTCGGTCGGCCTCAGCCGCGCGCCCGACGCGGCCGGCCTGCGCTCCGGCCTCCAGGAGGCGCGCCACGCTCGCACGCTGGCCGCCCTTTCGCCGGGCCGCGCGGCCGTGCTGGCGGGTGACGAGGTGGCCTCCCACCTGCTACTGCTGGCCGCCGTCCCCGACGACCTGCGCCGCTCCTTCGGCGAGAAGGTGCTGGGACCGGTGCTGGCGTACGACGCCGCCCACGGCTCGGAGCTTCTCCCGACCCTGAAGGCTTTCCTCGAGCACTCCGGCTCCTGGACCCAGACGTCGGGCGCGCTGCACCTGCACGTGAACACCCTGCGGTACCGGATCTCGCGCATCTCGGAGCTGACCGGCCGCGATCTGGGCCGTTTCGCGGACCGGGTGGACCTTTACTTGGCGGGGTGTTTCACGCAGGACTGGGGTTGGTCGTGATCAGCACTTCCCGCTCCCAGACGCCCTGCGTGTGCAGGCGCCAGTAGTGCTCGGCGACGACGTCCGGGTCGAACGCCGTGCCTTTCTCCACGGTGCCGCCGACGGTGACCGTGGCGAAGTGCAGCGTGGGGTACTGCTCGGCGAACAGCGCCGTCACCGTGCGGAGGCCGGCCTTGCCCAGCGAGAGGCTGGTGTAGGCGGCTTGGGGCTCGGGCATCCCGCCCGTGGTGAGGAACGTCCCGTGGCCGCGCTCGGCCATCCTGGGCGCGAGGTGCGCCGCGGCGAGGTAGGCACCGAGGACGTTGACGCGCCACAGCCTGAGGTGCTCTTCCGCGCCGAGCTCCCCCGGCGCGTCCCTGCGGATGGCGGCGGCGTTGTAGACCACTACGTCGGGCAGTCCTTGGTCCTCGATCACGGCGTCGAGCGCCTGGCGCAAGGACTCCTCGTCTCCGACGTCGGCCACGTGGGTCACGGCGTCAACCCCGAGGTCCTTGGGCTGCCGCGCAACGGCCGCCACGCCGAGCCCCTCCCGCGCGAACCGCCGCGCGACCGCCGCCCCGATCCCCGGCCCCGCCCCGATCACGACGATTCCTGCCATGAGTCGACCGTAGCCGTCCGGGGCGGGTTCATCCTGCGTACCGTCCAACGAGTGACGGCGCTCCGCTGAACTGCCAGTATGGCCGCAGGGGGCGGTAATGGCAGGAGTGCAGGCGCTGACGGCGGCGGTACGGACGGCACTCACCAAGCTGCGCACAGCCAGCCTGAAACAGGCCGCTCAACTGCTCGAAGAAGCCACCCAGGCGCTCAGCCAGACCGGCTCTCAACAGCCCGAATTGCGGAATGCCATCGCCTGCCACAACGCCGCTGCGCTGGACATCGACGGCGTGGTGGAGACGATCGGCCGAGTCACCGGCACGCTCACCGGCTACCTCGATCGCATCGGAGCGCATGATCCGCCGGACGAAACCACTAGCCCGGCCGGTCCGGCAACTGCCGCCGAGCCACCCGCCGCGGTCCCGGACGGTCAACGTCTCACTCGCGAACAGGCCGAAAGCTTGCAAGCCGAGTTGCCGCCGCCGGTGATCACCATGACCGGTCAGAAGACTCACGGCCGGTGGGTCGACGAACATGGCCAGGCGCACGAGATCGTCAGCGGGAACGACGCGGACGCGGCGGAAGCGGCGCGATTGCTGCGCGAAAAGGGCATCCCGCAGCGCGGCGACGTGACCACCACCGCCGACGTCGAGCAGAAGATCGCCGCCCGCATGGTGCGGGAGGGACGCAAACACGTGGACATCGTTCAAAACAACCGGCCGTGCCGTGGTGTGTTCGGGTGCGACACCCTCCTGCCGGAGATTCTCCCCGAGGGCTATACGTTGACCGTCCATGCCCCGAACTACCGCAAGACGTTCACCGGAGGCAAGTAACGTGGTCACACTCGAGATCTGGTACGACCAGGAGCCGGAGAACGACTACGCCGAGGGCGATCCGGCGATCCTGGTGAACACGGCCGACGAGCTGGACACCCTCATCCAGCGGATGCAGGCCGACGGCAAGGACAAGGCGGTGCCGCCTATGGCCGAATGCTCGGTTTCCGGAGACGCCGGCCGTGGCGTGTTCTTTCTGGGCGTTGGACAGGAGAAGGGCTTCGTCGTCTTCATGACGCCCCGAGCAGCGCAGACAGTGGGCAACCCTTCGCTTGCCGGAACGGTGGTCTACGACTACATGGCACACGTCCGAGAGATCCCGGCCCAGTACGAAGTGCCCATGGACCAGGCTCGGGCCGCAGCGCTGGCGTTCCTGGAACGAGAAGAGCTCCCGCCGAGCGTGTAGTTCGGAGTCAAGAAAAGCGCGACCGCAGGCCAGCGTTCGCCATGAGATGCGTAACCCGCTCAGAGTGCGCGAGGTTCCACAATGGACAACCGACTACCGGTCGGCGGCCACGGACTCAAGCAAACCGGACCACGCTTGCGGTCCGAGGCCGAGCTGCCCGCCGGTTCGGTCCTTCGTGTCACGGACGCCGACGTGGTCCTCCGCGAACCTCACCTCGACGCAGTTCGCGTGATCCGGGCTCCACCTCGACTTGAACCAGGTTCCCATTTCCCGCTGCACCATCATTCCTGCTCCAATTCAGCCAACACCTTCGCGATGAGCTTTGTCGTCGCCGCGGGATCGATCGCCTTCTCTCGCACCGCTTCGACCTGCCGCCGGTACAGCTCAATGTCTTCGCCGGACTTCAGCATCACGCCTCTGCCGTGCAGGTCCAAGCTCACGATCGGCGGGGCCTCGGTCGACTCGATCAGGATGAATCCGCCGATCTGCAGGGGCGACCACCCGGCAGCGAACGGCACATGGTGCAGATCGATGTTCGGCAGCTCGGCCATCTCGAGGAGGTAACGAAGCTGATCAGCCCAGATCCGCCGCCCGCCGTTCACCGTCCGGATCGCGGCTTCGCCGAGGAAGACGGCGAGATGGGCGGGATCGGGCCGAGTCACCACATCGCGCCGCCCGATGCGCGTGATGACTCGCTCATCGACCTCGTCTTCCGGAACGTTCGCCTCGACCATCTGGTTGCGGATCACGTCACGGGTCTGAAGCACACCGGGGAGGATCAGTGGCGCGACGTCCGTGATCTCGGTCGCGGTGCGCTCGGCGGCGAGGAGCTGGTTCAGCTGTTGCCGCCGCTCCGGCGGCGAGCCGGCCAACCACGGTTCGCCGGAATTCGCGCCATTGGCGAGATCCATGAGGTGAGCGGCATCGCCACCTTCGATCTCCAGCACCTCGACCAGCAGCGCGACATCAGCCGCCTTCGGGCGGCGCGCGCCGGACTCCCATCGCGAGATCAGGCCCGAGTCCGAGGCCTTCCTCCCCATCAGCTCAGCGACCTGCCGGAGAGTGAGCTCACGACTTTCCCGCGCTGAACGCAACGCCCATCCGAGTGCAGTCTGCTGCTGATCGCTACCAGCCATGCAGCACATGCTAGTGCAGGCCACGGCGCATCCAGGATTCACCCGTTCAGGCAATTGCGTGGCAGTGCTGCGCTCGCTGACACTTGCTACCAATCAAGTCAGCGTTAGCAGCACTGACAGCAATGGACCAGATAGTAACGGGGAGGCACCACCGTGGACGGCTTGGACTGGCGGTCGAGGTTGATCGCGCCGGCGCGGGCGCTGGACGGGGGTCCAGCGCAGGTCGTGGTGGGACGGGTGGTGCATGCGGGGACGTTCTTCGCGGCGGCGCAGATCGATACCGGAGCACCGGTGCTGCTTCGACCGCAGGCAGCGAACGAGCTGATCGCGAACATCCGCCAGGTCGTCGACCGGAACGCGCAGGGGGACTCGTGAGAGGAACAGAGCACGGCGCCAACACGAAGGCACCCGCGTGCGCCGCGATCACCACCGGCGCCCGGCGATGAGCTGGGAGGCCGCGTTCGTCCTGGTGGTCATGGCTGTTCCGATCGTTTTCGCCGGTGCCGTGGCCGTCAGCGGGAACCGGCACAACCGGCGCGTCCAGCGTTCTTCCGAGTCGGTGCGAGCCATCTGCACGCGCGTCGAGCACGAGGAAGCCGGCGCCGGCCGAGTCCCCGGGAACGAACACCTCAACGAACACCGAAAACAACCTCAGGAAGAACAACAGTGAAGACCGGAATCCGCGCCACCTCACCTGCCGTCGTCGCGCTCGGTGCGGAGCTGCGCGCCGCGCGGTTGCAGGCCCGCTTCGGCCTGCGTGAACTCGCGAAGCGGGCCGGACTTTCGCCCGGTCACCTCACCAACTGGGAGGCCGGTTACCGCACGCCGCCACCGGACATGCTGTCCTTCCTGCTCGGCCTGCTCAAACTGCCCCAGGCCGAGTACACCAGGCTCCGAGACCTCGCCGCCAGCACGCACAGCACCATGCACGCAGTACACCTGCACGCCGGATCGGTGCGCATGATGCACGCGTACGAGCAGGTCGCGACCACCATCGCCGAGTGGTCGCCGACGTTTCTGCCCACTCACCTGCAGACCCGCGACTACACCTGGGAGATGCTCGAACACACGACGCCTCCCGGCGCGAGTCCGGAGAGCTACTTCTTCGACCTGAGCACCACGCCGGCTCTCGCGAAGGCCGGTTCGGCAACCCGGAAATCCATCGTCGGCCGCCGGTCGCTTCGCAACCCGGTGATCAGTCGTGAGACGTCGATCGTCCAGCACGAGCACCTGCTCCGGACGCTGGCCCGCGAGCCTCAGACGATCCGGCTCCTGACCGCCGAGCAAGAGGATCTGCCGGGGTTCACGATCTACACCAGGACCGATCAGCGCCCGACCGTCGCATTACAGCACTCGCACACCACTGTGTACCTGACGTCGGAGGAAGCCGTCTCCGACTACGCCGACAAACTCGGGCACCTCGCCGACCGAGCGCTCTCACCTGCCGAAACAAAGCAATACCTCACCGAGCGGATCCGAGAGCTCCAGACCGGGTACCGCTGACGTGGCCCTGTTGCCACCGTGGAAGCCGACGCGTGACATGGACGACCAAACCTCAACTCACCGACCAGTTGGTTGGTAACCTCACCGGATGGCGCGCGACGCGGAACAGACCAAGCAGCGGCTGCTCGAAGCCGCGATCAGCGAGTTCGCCGCATACGGGATCGCGGGGGCGCGGGTGGATCGGGTGGCCGCGGCGGCGGGGTGCAACAAGGCGATGATCTACTCGTACTTCGGCAGCAAGGAGGGGCTGTTCGACGCCGCGTTCGATGAGCGGACGGCGGCGTTCTTCGAGGCGGTGCCGTTCGACGCCGGGGATCTCGCGGGGTACACAGGGCGGGCGTTCGACTACTTCGACGAGCATCCCGAGACGTTGCGGCTCTCGACGTGGTATCGGCTCGAGCGGACGGAGGCCGAGCATCTCGCGGCCATCACCGAGGTCAACGACGTCCGGCTGCGGGAAATCGGGCGGGCGCAACGCGAAGGCGAGATCTCCGGGCACTTTTCGCCCGTGCAGCTGCTCGTGCTGATCCAAGCGCTTTCCGCGGCGTGGCACAGCACCAACCCGGAACTGGGGCCACACCTGCCGAGCGCCCGCGCGGGGAGGCGGCGGACGCTCGTCGACGCGGTTCAGGGATTGCTTGCACTGAAATAGCCAGCGGGGCTTTTCCCGCGAATTAACGAAAAAACAACGGTGCCGGCCAGAACAAGGGATGCCAGGGCCGAGATCGCGAGTAAGAACCAAGGCGCGTAGAAGGGCGGAATTCCCGCGAAGGCCTCGATGCCGATCACCGCTGTGAGCACGGCGTCGGCGGCCACGGCGAGCCAGACGACGCGCAGGCGAGCCCGCTCGGGCAACGCCGTGAAGCGCAGCAGCCACGCGAGCCCGGGCAGTACGAGGATCGCGTGCATCGCCACGGCGTGCAGGGGTTTCAGAGAACCGGCGGTCGTGTAGGCCAACTCAGGGGACCCGCCGCGCGCCTCGACGACACCGCGGGCGATCATTACCGCGCCCGTGGCGAGCGCGACCATCAGCACCAGCAGACCGAAGCGCACGGCGACCAGCATGCTCGGCGCCATGCGGCCCGGCGAACGGAAAGCCGCGGCCGTGAAGCCCAGCGCCGTCACCACGATCACGCCGCCGCCGGCCGCGAGCGACATCGACACCACCGTGTCGAAGCCGGTCTCGAAGTTGAAGTGCGACGGGACCCCTCGCCACGCCTGCATGGTCACGAGCACGACCTCCGCCACGCACGCCACGACGAACGCGCCGAGCAATCCGGCCCGGGCCCGCGGCCGCAGCACGACGTACGACGTCGCCCACGCCACCGACGCCAGCGTGAGACCGAACGACAACCCGAACGTGACCGCCTTGCGCAGCGACACCGGCCCGAGCCACGTGCCGCCACTGGCCAGCAGCACCACCGCGTTCACGACGCCGCTCGCGAAGAGCACCGCCCCCACCACGTACGCGACGCGTTCCACGCGCCTGCCGTCCCGCCAGATGCGGCTCACGGCGTCCATCACCGGCTGAGTCATGACGTCAGTTTGGTGCTGTGACAACGTTTCGTCGTCCGCTCGGTGTCGACACCCGCGTACGCAGATTTACGTACGCCGTCCATTGTGAAAACGCGAAAAAAGAGCACGTAAAGAACACATTGCAATTCCGGGATAACGCGTGGGCGCCGCCACTCGGCAGGAGGATGCGATTGCCGTGAGTGAGTTCTACTCTGAAGACATGTACATAGCCTTGCTCGCCTACACGGCGCCTCGAAACGAAGTCGACTACGCACTGGCAGAACACGCGGAGTGGTTGCGAACCCACTTCTCCCGCGGATTGTTCCTGGTTTCCGGAAAAGGGGACACCGAGCACGACCAGGTCATCCTCACCCGCCCCTGCGTGCGCGGCAAGCTGGACGCCGTGCTCGCCACCGACCCGCTCGTGGTCCAGCGCCTCGCGCACTACACCGTGATCGAATTCTCCGCCACTCGCACCTCCCACGAATTCCACGCCATCAACGAGGCACTCGCCTCCTGAAGTCGCCGGCCCGGGAGCAGGTGGCCTTCGGCGGTGTTGCCCGCCACCTGCCCGCCGTATCACCGTCGTGCGCTCGCCTATGATCGCGGGAACCGACGTTCCGGTACGGGAGAAGCCATGCACACGCCCGACCTCGTCTTCCGAGGCCGCCGCCTCACCAGCGATCGCGCGCTGGTGATGGCCATCATCAACCGCACCCCCGATTCGTTCTACGACAACGGTGCGACCTACCTCGAGACCCGCGCGCAGGACGCCATCCGCCGCGCGTGCGCCGAGGGCGCGGACCTCATCGACATCGGCGGCGTGCCGGCCGGCAAGGGCCCCGAGGTCACCACGGCGGAGGAGATCGCCCGCGTGGTGCCGACCGTCGAATGGGCGCGCGAGACGTTCCCGGACCTCGTGATCAGCGTCGACACCTACCGCGCCGAGGTCGCGGACGCCGTCTGCCGCGCCGGCGCCGACATCGTGAACGACAACTGGGCGGCCTTCGAGCCCGAGATCCTGGACGTCGCGGCCGAGCACGGCGCGGGGTACATCTGCTCCCACACCAACGGCCTCACGCCGCGCACCGAAGCCGCGAAGCCGCAGTACGACGACGTGGTCGGCGCCGTGATCGACGGCACCACCGAGCTCGCGAAGCGCGCGCTGGAGCGCGGGGTGCCGCGCGAGGGGATCATGATCGACCCCTGCATCGACTTCGGCAAGAACTCCTACCAGTCGCTGGAGCTGATGCGGCACACGCAGGCGCTCGTGGACACGGGCTGGCCGGTGCTGATGGCGCTGTCGAACAAGGACGTGATCGGCGAGACGCTCGACGTGCCCGTCGGCGAGCGCGTGATCGGCACGCTCGCGGCCACCGCCGTCGCGGCGCTGCACGGGGCCGCGATGTTCCGCGCCCACCAGGTCGTGGAGACGCGGCAGGTGGCGGAGATGGTGGCCAGCATCGTCGGCACGCGCCCGCCCGCGCACGTGGTGCGGTCGGTCTGATGCGGGAGATCTTCCCGGACGCGCGCGATCTGGCCGAGGCCGACCTGGAGGCGCTCTACGCGTACCCGGCGCCCGGCAAGTGGCTCGCGGTGAACTTCGTGTCGAGCGCCGACGGTGCCGTCACCGTCGAGGGCCGCTCGGCCTCGCTGTCCACGCCCGCCGACCGCGTGATCTACCGGCTGGGCAACGACCTCGCCGACGTCGTGCTGGTCGGCGCGGGTACGGCCGTGCTCGAGGGCTTCCAGGGCATGCGCCCGGACGAGCACTCCACCGACCGGCGCCGCCGCCACGGCCTCGCGCCGATCCCGCCGGTCGCCGTGGTCACCGGCGGCGGCTCGCTGCGCCCGGACGCCCCGGTGATCACGAACGCCTTGGTGCCCACCATCGTCATCACCCACGCCGGCACCGACCCCGACCTGCGCGCCGCCTGGACCGCCGCGGGCGCCGACGTGCTCGTGGCCGGCACGGACGCCGTCGACCTCGGCTCCGCCGTCTCGGCCCTCGTCTCCCGCGGCCTCACCCGCATCGACTGCGAGGGCGGCCCGCGCCTCTTCGCGTCCCTCCTGGCCGCCGACGCCGTCGACGAGCTCCGCCTGACGATCTCCCCCTTCCTCATCGCGGGCCTCGCCCCGCGCGCGGCTTTCGGCGACACCATCGACCCCGCGCGACTCCAGCTGACCTCGGTCCTGGAGGACGACGGGACGTTGATGCTGCGGTACCTGCTCCACTGACTCAGTCCACAGTGGAGCGTTGACTTCACGCCAACAGCTCGAAATCCGCCTTCCCCAACGAAGTTCCGTTCACCTGGATCTCCAGCGCGTGCGCGCCCGGGTGGTAGACGCGGGTGGTGATGACGCGGAAGGAGTGGGTGCGGTCCAGGAGCAGCTCGGCGCCCGGGTCGAGGACACGGGTGGTGAGCTTGAAGACCTTCGGTGTGGTGGTGCCGTTGGCTTTGCGGTGGTGCACGACGTAGTCGACGACCAAGTTCATCGGCGTGTCGCCCGTGTTGCGCAGCGTGCCGGTGAAGCCCAGCTCGGCGCCGATGGACACCGAAGGCGCCGAGAGCACGAGACCGTCGAAGGTGATGCCGGACGGTGGCGCGAAGCCGAGGAGCGCCAAGGCACCCGGGTCGCCTTGTTTGATCAGGGTGCGCAGGCCGTGCCGGACGAGTTGCGCGGTCTGTTTGTCACCGGAAGCACCCACCCAGCGGCCGGCCGCGGCCACCGCCGCGTCGGGACGCGCGCGGCTCAGATCGTTGAGGTGGTTGGCGACGGAACGCCGCACGTACGCCGACGAGTCGCGGTGCAGCGCGTCGAGGATCGGCGCCGTGACGCCCGGCCGGGCGGTGATCGCCCCCACCCGACGCGCCCACGGCAGCAGCGGCCGCGTGCCCTCCGAGGCCAGGCGGCGGACGTGCTCCGACGGGTCGGAAGTCCAGGTCAGCACCTTCGGCAACGCCCGGTCGAGATCCGCGTCGAGCAACGGCCGGATGGCGAACTCCGCCGTGAGCCGCGGGGTCAAGGCGGCGAGCAGATCCAACGCGGCGTCGAACGCGACCGGCCCGCCGTCCGCCAGCGCCCGCGCCGAAGCCGCCTCCGAGACGGGCCAGATCATCCAGCCGGAGAACGACTCGTCGGCCAACGCCCGCTCCACGACGTCCGACAGCTCGCGGTAGCCGCCCGGCAGGTCGGCCAGCAATGCGTCGCGCACCGCGTCCGTGCGTTGCCGCAGCCCGAGCCCACCCAGGCGGACCCGGCGGAGCTCCCCGAACGCGACGCCGGGCGCGGCTACCTTCATCGACGCGAGCAGCCCCCTGACGGCCGCGTCGTTGAGCATCTCGTCGGCCAGCGGCATCCGCTTCTCCCCTCCATCAAGCGCTACATTCGTTACATGCCCATCCAGAACACCAGCGCCAAGGACCGGCTGCTCCTGGCAGCGGCCCAGCTCCTCGACGCTGCGGCCGGCGGACCGGTCTCGACCCGCGCGATCTGCGAGCGGGCCGGCGTGCAGGCGCCGACGCTGTACCACCACTTCGGCAGCAAGCAGGGACTGCTCGACGCGGTGGTCAACTTCGGCTTCACCCAGTATGTGGAGAGCACCGACAAAAACCGCGCGGACGCCGATCCGGTCGAGCAGATCCGCGAGGGCTGGGACCGCCACGTGGACTACGGCCTGGCCCACCCTGCCTTCTACGTGCTGCTCTACGGCCAGATCCAGCCCGGCGTCCCCTGCACCCTCACCTCCAGCGCCGAGGCGATGCTGCTGGAGCTGCTCACGCGCGCCGCCCGCCAGGGCCGCCTGCGCGTGAGCCCCGCCGAGGCCGCGCGGCAGATCGCGGCCGCCAACTCCGGCGTCACGCTCAGCCTCATCGCCCAGCCCGAAGACGCGCGCGACCTGGCGATGTCCCACCAGGTCCGCGACGCACTGCTCGCCAAGCTGATCACCGACGAGCCCGCCGATGCGCCGTCGTCTATCGGCGCGCTGGCTGTCGCCCTCGCGACGGCGCTGGACGGGAAGAACGAGCAGCTCACCCCGGTCGAGCAGACCATGCTGCGCGAGTGGCTGGACCGCCTCGCTTCCTAAGGCGGCCCAGGTCACCTGGGCGACCTCATCCGAGTCATGTCCAGCGGGCACTGAGCTGGCCCGAGTGACGCGGCAGGCCAGGGGCCGTGAACGAGGTGTTCCGCCTGATGGGCGGTGAAACCTTCAGGCGGTGGCTGGATCGGCGGCTTTGGCCGCCCGCTCGATTTCCGTCCGCCGACGCTCCCAGAAGGCTGCATCCTGCCCCCGCCGGACCATGCCTGCCGCATCCATCTCGACTTCGCCGTCCAACTGTTCGCGCAGGATGTCGGCGTGCCCGGCGTGCCGGCTGGTCTCCGTGAGCATGTGGACCAGGACGTTGAACAGCATCACGTCAGGACGTGGCCACCAGGGCACGTAGCCGGGCGAGTCGATGGCGAGCGCGGCGATTGTCGCGTCGGAGTGTGCCCAGGCTCGTTGGTAGCGGCTGGTGATCTCCTCGCGCGTTTCGCGTTCGGTCGCCCATAAGTCGGTACCGCGCTGTTCGACGTCGTCCCACCGGGGGACCGGCTCGGGGAACGGCCGATCGAAGACCTCGCCGAAGTACCGGGACTCCCACACCGACAGGTGCTTGATCAGACCGAGCAGGTTGGTTCCGGTCGAGGTCAGGGGACGACGGATGTCGTACTCGGACAGCCCGTCGAGCTTCCGGAGCATCGCCGCGCGGATCTCTCGCAGGTCACTGTGCAGGTACTCCTTCGAGAAATCATCGATCACGACTACGAGCATGCACCAACAGCCCCGCGCCTCGGCTCATCGATACATTTGCTACAGTCGTCTCTATAACAAATATAGAGGAGGATCCGGCATGCCAGCAGCACTCGGCCGGTACGGCGTGTGGATGAGCCCCGCCACCGACGACGAGACCCGCAAGAAAGTGGCCGTGGAAGCCGAAAAACTGGGCTACGCCACGGTGTGGTTCGGCATCGGCGCGAGCTCCGTCGAGGATCTGGCCTACTTCGAGGAAGTCCTCGACGCCACCGACCGGATCACCGTCGCCACCGCGATCGTGAACATGTGGACCAACGACGCCGGCCGCATCGCCGCCGCCTACCACCGCCTCGCGGAGCGGCACGGTGAGCGGTTCGTTCTCGGCGTCGGCGTCGGGCACCCGGAGTCGATCACGACGTACCAGAGTCCGTACCAGAAGATGGTCGCCTACCTGGACCAGCTCGACGCCGAAGGCGTGCCCGCCGAAGCCCGTGTGCTCGCGGCACTGGGGGACCGTTCGCTCGAGCTCGCCGCCGCGCGTACGCGCGGCGCGCACCCGTACCTCGTCGTGCCGAAGCACACCGAGCACGCGCGGGCGGTCCTCGGCCCGAGCGCGCTGCTGGCGCCGGAGCACAAGGTCGTGGTGGACGACGATCCCGTGGCCGCTCGCGCGATCGGCCGTCCGTTCGTGCACAAGCCCTACCTCGGCCTGCGCAACTACGTGAACAACCTGCGCCGCCTCGGCTACACCGACGCCGACGTCTCCGGTGAGGGCAGCGACCGCCTCATCGACGACCTCGTCCTCCACGGCACGCCCGCCGCGATCCACAGCCGGCTGGCCGAACACCTGAACGCCGGCGCCGACCACGTCGGGGTCCACGTGCTGGGGCCCGACCCGTTGACGGGCTACCGCCGGCTCGCCGAAGTGCTTTTGTGAGCGAACTGCTGCACGGCCTCGTCGGCCTTGTCGAACGCCGCCCGCGCCGCCGAGAGGTCCTCGGCCGCGCGGGCGGCTCGGGTTTCCGCGTCCGCCAGGCGTTCGCGCAGCTCGGCCAGGCGGGCGTCGGCCAGTTCGGCGATGCGTTCGGTGCGGACCAGGGTTCGTGAGGCTTCGGCTCGTTCGCGCGTGGCGGCGGAAGCCTTGCGCTGCCACTCTTCGCGGGCGACGCGTTCCCGTTCGCGGTCCGCATGGTCCTTTTCGGACTTCTCGCGCGCGGCCTTCTCGTCGGCCTGCTTGCGGCGGGTGTTTTCCTTGGCCGGCGCGGCTTTCTTCTCCGGAGCGGGTTTCTTCTTCCGTGGACCCGGAGCAGCCGGCAACGACAGCCACTGGTCCACATCCTGGTGCGCCACCGACGTCAGCCGCCCCGCCAGCACGAGCCGCGCGACGTCCGGGTCCGCCACGACCGTCTCCAGCGTCTCCTCCACCTCACGCGCGACGGAGTCGCTCAGGTCCGGCGCGTCGCGCAGGACCCCGCGCACCAGCTCGGCCCGCCGCTGCGCCAGCTCCCGCAGCTGCTCGCCGGCGAGACTCGCGTGCGCGGCACGCAGCCGGTCGCCCAGCTCGGCCAGCTCCTCGAGCGCCGAGGAACCGTCGCGAGCCAGCCGGTTGACGAAGAAGGCCGCGGTCGTCGGCTTGCGCAGTGCCTGGATGCGGCGCGCGAGCTCGGCGTCGCCCGCTTGCTTGGCCGCGCGGGCCGCGGCGGAGCGCGACGCGACGAAGTCCGCGGGCTCGCCCGCGTAGAGGTCATCGGCGACGGTGTCGAAATCCGGTGCTGCCACCGCACCACGGAACCACACCGGTAGTCCGAACGCGACGTATCACGTACGGTGGACGCCTCGGCAAAGCCGAAAGCCGCAGGTCAAGCGAGACAGGTCCAGGGACGGTGCCCATGACGCCATCGGGCAGGCTCGCGCTGACGGCCAGCCCCCTGGTCGCCGGCGCGCTGCAGGCGCTCCAGCGCGTGACCGGGCTGCCGGTCGCGATGGGCGGGCCCGTGTCGGCGGGGTCGCGCACGCTCGTGATCGACCAGCTGCGCGGCACGGCCACGGGCTCGCTGCAGCACCTCCGCGTCGACACCGGCGCCGGGCTCGGCGGCAAGGCCGTGGCGCTCGGGCGGCCGTCGACGGTCATCGACTACCTCAACGCGCAGGGCATCACCCACAAGTACGACCGCGCCGTCGCGCCGGAGCAACTGCGGGCGATGGTCGCGCTGCCGGTGCGCGTGGGCGCGTCGACGCGCGCGGTGCTGTACGCGGCGACACGCGATTCGATCACTTTCGGCGACCGGATCCTGCGCGCGGCGAGCGCGGTCGTCGCACGGCTGGAGCGCGACATCGAGGTGGAGGAGGAAGTCCGGCGCCGGGTGGCGACACCGCCGGCGGGTGAGCACCACGACCTGCGCGCCGAGCTCCTCGCGATCGCCGGTTCGATGCACGACGACGAGGCCCGCGCGCGGCTGCTCGAAGTGTGCGAACGCCTGCGTCCGGCCGAGGCACCGCCGGGGATCACGCTGTCGCCGCGCGAGCTCGACGTGCTGCGGCTCGTGAGCGAGGGCTGCACCAACGACGAGATCTCCGAGCGGCTCGGGCTGCTGCCCAACACGGTCAAGTCGTACCTCAAGCACGCCATGCGCAAGCTCGACGTCAGCAACCGGATCCAGGCGGTGAACCGGGCGCGCGCGGCCGGCCTGTTCGGCTGAGCACCCCCTTTGTGGGGTGGCCGGGTGGTCACCGCACGGGCATCATCGCCGCACGGGCAGCGCTGCCCGTTCGACGCGAAGGGATCGGCACGTGTTCTACGACCTCGCTGTCCGCGATTTCCTCGACCGCGCGGAAACGGTGTACCCGGACCGGATCGCGGTGGTGGACGAACCCGACCAGCCCGCGGCATCGTGGGGCGCGATCACCTACCGCGAGCTGGCCCGGCGGGCCCGCAGGCAGGCCGCGAACCTCGACGCGCTGGGCGTGCCCGTCGGCGGCCGCGTCGCGATCGTTTCGCACAACTCGGCGCGGCTGCTCACGTCGTTCTTCGGGGTTTCGGGCTGGGGCCGCATCCTGGTGCCGGTGAACTTCCGGCTCGCCCCGGCGGAGGTGCGCTACATCGTGGAGCACTCGGGCGCCGAGGTCGTGATGGTCGACCCGGAGCTGAAGCCGCTGCTGGACTCTGTCACCGCGAAGCACGTGTTCGTGCTCGGCGAGCACGACGAGCAGATCTTCGGCGGCGACGGCGAACCGCGGCTGTGGACGCCCGACGAATCGGCCACCGCCACGCTCAACTACACCTCGGGCACCACCGCGCGGCCCAAGGGCGTGCAGCTGACGCACCGCAACCTCTGGCTCAACGCCACCACGTTCGCCTTGCACACCACGCTCAACGACAACGACGTGCTGCTGCACACCCTGCCGATGTTCCACTGCAACGGCTGGGGCATGCCCTACGGCGTCACCGGTCTCGGCGCGCGCCACATCGTGCTGCGCAAGGTCGACGGCACGGAGATCCTGCGCCGCGTGGAGGAACACGGCGTCACGATCATGTGCGCCGCCCCCGCCGTGGTCACCGCGGCGCTCGACGGCGCCGCGAAGTGGGACGGCGAGATCCCCGGCCGCGACCGCGTGCGAATCGTCGTGGCGGGCGCGCCGCCGCCGACCCGCACCATCGAACGCGTGCGCGCCGAGCTGGGCTGGGAGTTCATCCAGATCTACGGCCTCACCGAGACGTCGCCGCTGCTCACGGTCAACCGCTTCCGCTCGGAGTGGGAAGACCTCGACGCGCACGAGCAGGCGAAGCTCCTGGGCCGCGCGGGCGCGCCGGCGCTGGGCGTGCGCGTGTCGATCGACACCGACGGCGAGGTGCTTGTCCAGTCGAACATGAACCTCGACGGCTACTGGGAGAACCCCGACGAAACCGCCCGCGTGCAGGCGGGCAACTGGTTCCACACCGGCGACGGCGGCCGCTTCGAGGACGGCTACCTCTCCATCGCCGACCGCAAGAAGGACGTGATCATCACCGGCGGCGAGAACGTGTCGTCCATCGAGGTGGAAGACGCCCTGAACTCCCACCCGGCCGTGCGCGAGGCCGCCGTGATCGGCATCCCCGACACGAAATGGGGCGAGCTCGTCACGGCCCTGGTCGTCACCGACGGCACCCCCGTGACGGCGGAGGACCTGATCACGCACTGCCGCGGCCACCTGGCCGGCTACAAGTGCCCGAAGCGCGTGGACTTTCTCGACGAACTCCCCCGCACGGCGACGGGCAAGATCCAGAAGTTCAAGCTGCGCAAGCCGTTCTGGGAAGGCCAGGAGCGGCAGGTGCACTAGGGCATCTCTGAAAAAGCCTTTCGTGTCAGAGTTCCGTTGCGGCTTCCCGCAGGTACGTCTCGAGTCGTCTGATCGGCTCGGTCACGCCTCGGGTGTCGAGTCGGCAGGTGTAGAGGCGACGGACGAGTGTGGGCTGCCGCATCGGGAGAACCACGACGCTCGGGGGAGCGTCCAGCAGTAACAACCGCGGCAGCCGGGCGACGCCGAGGCCCGCCGCGACGAGGTTGAGTGCGGTGCGAAAGTCCATGCCGTTGAAGTCCAGGCGATGTCCGCTTCCCCGGTCGCGGTCGAGGGGTGACGCTGCCAAGTCGCGGACGTCGACCGCGGTGGTGATCCACGCGTCCGACGGCAGGTCGGCCGGGGTGACGCTGTTCGCTCCGGCCAGGGGATGACCGACGGGAAGGACGACCATGATCGGATCGTCCATGAGGTGCTCTTGCCTGAGCCCGGCGGGCACTGGCTCGGGAGCGTGTTCGTAGTCGAAGGTGATGGCCAGGTCGATCTCACCCCGGAACAGCAGCGCATGCGTTTCGCGCTGCTCGAGTTCGCGGAGTGTGATGTGAACTGCCGGACGGGTCGACCGCAGGCGCGCGAGCGCGGGAGGGACGATCGAGGCTGCGGCGGAGATGAACGCGCCGAGCCGCACCTCGCCGACGGTTCCGTCCGCCAGCGCCGCGAGCTCGGTGGCGGCGTGGCTCATCGAGGTGGTGATCGCGGCCTCGGTGTCGAGAAGAACTTTCCCGGCCTCGGTCGCACGGACGGGCCGCCGGACCACGACTCGCGCACCGACTCGTCGTTCCAGTTCCGCAATCTGCTGCGAGACCGCGGACTGGGTGTAGCCCAGCTCCTCCGCGGCAGCGGCGAACGAGCCGAGCCGTACGACGGCCGCAAGGGTCACCAGATGCCGCGGATCGAACAGCCAAGACATGAAGTTAAGCGTAGCTTATCGACCGAGAAGAGATCATCGCTTGTGCTAATCCAGAGGCGTCGGTGACGCTGGACGCATGGACTTCACGCACTTCGACACCGCCATCGACACACTCCCCCGACGTCGGGTCGGGTTCTATCCCACTCCGTTCCACGCCTTGCCCAACCTGTCGGCGGCGTACGGGATCAACTTCTTCCTGAAACGCGAGGACCTGGCCGGCCCCAGTGCGATCAGCGGAAGCAAGATGCGTCTGGCCGAGTTCATCCTGGGGCGGGCCGTCGAGGACGGGGTGACGCACGTGATCACCCAGGGCGCATACCTGACCAACTCGGGGCTGCAGTTCGCCGCCGCCTGCCTGAGCGCGCGGATCACGCCGATCCTGGTGCTGACGCGGAACGTGCCCCGGCACGGTGAACTCGGCGAGCTCCGCGGCAACTACCTGCTCAACAAAACAATGGGGGTCGAAACCCACGTCATCAACGTCACCGGCAGCACCGGAGACGCCCCGCGGATCACCGGCACCATCACGCACCGCAAGGCCGAACTCGAGGCACAGGGGCACAAGGTCCTCGTCGTCGGAGCCGGCGGTGCACACCCCGACGGCTTCATCGCGCACGCCTTGACCTTCCGGGAGATGCTGGAGCAGTCCGACGCCGCAGGGGCCGAGCTCGACTTCGTCTACCACACGATCGGCACCGGGACCGCGCTGCCGGGGATGCTGGCGGCCAAGCTGAGCCTGGGCCACCCGGTGAAGTTCCGGTCGATCTCCATCCTGAAGTACAACGACGAAGACTGGATGAACCCCGGCGTGATCGTCGAACGGACCAAGGCGGTTCTGGCCACCTTGGGTGCGCCCGTACCCGACGACGCGACGATCCGCGCCGAGATCGACATCGACCAGCGCTTCATCGGCGAGGACTACGCCGTCGCGTCCCCCGAAAGCTCGGCAGCCATCCGCGAGCTGGCCCGAGCAGAGGGCGTCTTCGTCGGCCCCGTCTACACCGGCAAGGGACTCGCGGGATTGCTCGACCACGCCCGCAGCGGGCGGATCCCCGCCGGCAGCAACGTCGCGTTCCTGCACACCGGAGACACCGGCAACCTGTTCGAAATCCCCCAAGTCGTCGGCCACATCGCCGATTGACCCCGCGGCCCCCGATGTCGGCGAGTTCGATCGGAGCGGCAGGTGAACTAGCCGCGCGGCTCGGCCGGCCGGTAGACGAGCTGCACCACCCCGTTGCCGAACACCTTCGACCGTTCCAGCGCGAAGTCCAGGTGTGGGCCGTTCGCCGGGAACAGCCGGCGGCCCGCGCCGACGACGACGGGGTGTTGCAGGAGGACCAGCTCGTCGACGAGGCGGCGGGCGAGCAGCCAGCGCACGAGCGTCGCGCTGCCGCTGGTGAGGATGGTGCCGCCGGGGGCGGCCTTGAGGTCGCGGATCGCGGGTTCGAGGTCGCGCGGCAGGAGGGTGGTGTGCTGCCAGCCGACGGCGGTGAGCGTGGTGGAGGCGACGTACTTGCGGACGTTGTTCATGAACTCCGCGCCGGGGTCGTCCGTGCGGCCGGGCCACGCTTCGGCGAAGCCCTCGTACGTCACGCGGCCCAGCAGCATCGCGTCGGCGTCGGACATGCCGGCGCCGACGATGCGTTCGAGCTCGGGCGTCCAGTGCGAAAGCGACCAGCGGTCCGGCGCTTCGACGACGCCGTCCAGCGACACGAACAACGTGGACACGATCTTGCGCATCGGAGGGCTCCTCGTTCGGGGAGCCCCACTATCCCGGAGACGGCCGGGATCGCGCAGACAAACCGAACGATCAACCCACTTGCCGCACCAGGTCGAGTGCGCGGCCGAGCGTCGACAGCCGCGCCTCGAGCGAGTCGCCCGCCGGGTAGAGGCGCACCGTGTCGACGCCGGCGTCGCGCCAGACGCGCAGCCGCGTGCGGACCATGTCCTCGGTGCCGATGAGCGTGGTGCCCAGGACCATCTCGTCCGTCACGAGCGAAGCGGCGCCGTCGCGGTCGCCGGACTGCCAGCGGTCGCGGACCTCCGCGGCGACCTCGGCCCAGCCCTGGCGGCTGTAGGCGTCGTTGTAGAAGTTGGTGCTCGCGGAACCCATACCCCCCAAGGAAAACGCGAGTTCCTTCTTCCGAGAGCCCACCATGTCGCGCAGCTCGTCGTCATGTGCGGCGAACGCGACTTCCGCGCCCTGGCACACGTCGAGGTCGCCCCGCGCGCGGCCGGACTTCGCGAGGCCGGCGTCGAGGTGGCTGAAGTACGCCGAAGCACCTTCGGGCACGAAGCTGGTGCCGAGCCAGCCGTCGGCGACCTCGCCGGTGAGCTCCAACATCTTCGGCGACAGCGTGGCCAGGTAGATGGGGATGTCCTCACGTGCTTTCGACGACAGCCGCATCGGCCGCGCCTCGCCCGGCAGCGGGATCTCGAAAGCCTTGCCGGAGAAGGAGATCTTCTCCCCCGCGAACGCGCTGCGCACGATCTCCACCGTCTCGCGCATCCGCGTGAGCGGCTTCGCGAACGGCACGCCGTGCAGTCCCTCCATCACCTGCGGCCCACTCGATCCGAGGCCCAGCGAGAACCGGCCGCCGGACATGTCGGCGAGCGTCAACGCCGCCTGCGCCACCGCGACGGGCGTGCGCACACCGACCTGCATGATTCCGGAGCCGAGCTGCAGCCGCGAAGTGCGCCCCGCCAGGAAGCCGAGCACCGACGGCGCGTCCGAACCCCACGCCTCGGCGACCCAGCACACGTCGAGACCGAGTTTTTCAGCCTCCAGCACGAACTCCAGCGTCTCCGCCCAGCCGCCCGAGGCCTCGACCGTGGTCGCGGTGCGCATCAGCGCGCCGCCTCGACCCGGTCCTTGATCGCCGCGACGGTCGCGATCATCGCGTTCTCGAACTCGCGCATGCGCACGAAAACGATCTTCTCCTCCTTGTCCGGCATTCGGTCGATGGCGAACGACAGACCCGATCGCGCCGGCCCCATCTGCATCCACTGCGTGAGCTTCGTGCCGCCGTTCTCGGGCTCGAGCGTGAAGCGCCAGGTCGCCGTGGGCATGTCCGCGTCCGCCACCGCCCACGCGAACACGCGCGGCTCGTCGTACTCGACGATGAACGACGTCGTCGACCACTCGCCGAGCGCGTCGTGCTTGCTGTAGCCCACGAAGGAGACGCCGAGCTTCGGGCCGGTCGCCCCGTCGCACCACTCGACACGCTGAAGCTCAGCGCTCATCTCGGGCATGCGCTGCACGTCGGACACGAACGGCCACACCGCCTCGGGAGCGCTGTCGATCCAGGTGGCCGCCTCGGCCGTGGGCTTGTCCGCGTACCGCGCGCCGGTCCACTCCATCGTGGTGCGCCTCCTCAGCATCGACCGTCAAGGTGCCTCTGACCACGATAGTTTCGTAGTGAGACCCTCATGTCAACGCGAGGTCGGCTCAGTGCGCGGCTTCCTGCTTCGCGAACCGCGCCTCGACGTCGGGCCGGTGCGCGATCTTCTCGGGGAAGCCGGGGCCGCGGCGCATCCGCGTGTCCTCGGAGGTGAGCGGCTCGCCGCACTGCGCGCAGACGACCTCGGCGTGCGTGTCGTGGCCGCACTTCTCGTGGTGCGTCGTGATCGGCGGGCCGGCCTCGCCGGCGAGCCAGCGGTCCCCCCACGCCGTCATCGCGATGAGGACCCCGAAGAAGTCCTTGCCCTTGTCGGTCAGCACGTAGTCGTAGCGCACCGGCT
Organism: Amycolatopsis sp. NPDC005232; assembly: GCF_040607795.1. Classification (NCBI taxonomy): domain Bacteria; kingdom Bacillati; phylum Actinomycetota; class Actinomycetes; order Pseudonocardiales; family Pseudonocardiaceae; genus Amycolatopsis; species Amycolatopsis sp. NPDC005232. The sequence goes on from NZ_JBEXHL010000011.1 coordinate 36,816, forward strand.
CGGTCTGGTACGCCACCTTCTCCAGCAGACCCTCGTCGACCAGCCGGCGCAGCCGGTCGGCGAGGGTGTTGCGCGCGATGCCGAGCGCCTGCTGGAACTCGTCGAAGCGCGTGACGCCGTAGAACGCGTCGCGCAGCACGAGCGGCGTCCACCAGTCCCCGAGCAGGTCCATGGTCCGCGCGATGGAGCACGGCCACTGCGCGAAGGAAGTCCGTTTCATGGACGGGAGACTACGCCGTCTCAGTCTGAAACTCAGCTGTTGGAAGCTGTGATCAGGCGATTTCCACGCGGTGGCCGACGGTCACGTCCACGTGATCGGGCACCTCGTCGTGCTCGTCGCCGACCGAGAGCGTGCCCGCGGGCTCCACGAGCAGCACGGCCGCGCCTTCCTTCGAAGACGGCTTGTGGAACGTCCCGCGCGGCACCACGAACACCGAGCCGCGCCCCACGGTGACCACGCGCTCGCCGGCGGGCTCCCGCAGGCCGATCTGGATCTCGCCGTCGAGGACCAGGAAGAACTCGTCGGTGTTCTCGTGGACGTGCCACACGTGCTCGCCGGAGAAGCGGGCGAGGCGGACGTCGTAGTCGTTGATGTTCGCGACGATGCGCGGGCTCCACACGGCGTCGAAGCCGTCGAGCACGGTCTGCAGATCGATGGGCTGGTTCATGCCATCGATCGTCGTCCTGTCGCCAGACCACGGGGAGTGCTAGGAATAGCACATGTCGCAAGGATCCTCGCACCGCGTGGTGATGGTCGTGGACGACGGCTCGAACCCGTTCGAGATGGGCGTCGCGACGGAGCTGTTCGGCCTGCGCCGGCCCGAGCTCGGGCGGCCCTGGTACGAGTTCACGCTGGCTTCGGCGCGCGAGCGCGTGGGCATGCACCTGGGGATGTTCACGCTCTCGGGCATCGCGGGGCTCGGCGCGGTCGACGAGGCGGACACGGTGATCGTGCCGAACCGGCCGGATCCGCAAGTGCCGGCGGACGCCTCGGTGCTGTCCGCGATCCGACGGGCGCACGCGCGCGGCGCGCGGCTGATGAGCTTCTGCACCGGCGCGTTCACGCTGGCCGAGGCGGGCGTGCTGGACGGGCTGCGCGCGACGACGCACTGGCGATGGGCGGCCGAGTTCACCGAGCGCTACCCCGACGTGCGGCTGGAGCCCGACGTCCTGTTCGTCGACGAGGGCACGGTGCTCACGGCGGCGGGCAGCGCGGCGGCGATGGACCTGGGCCTGTACGTGATCCAGCGCGACCACGGCGCGGAGATCGCCAACCACGTGAGCCGCCGCCTGGTCTTCCCCGGTCACCGCGACGGCGGTCAGCAGCAGTTCGTGGAACGGCCGGTGCCCGTGGTGCCGGACGCGTCGCTGGCGCCGGTGCTGGAGTGGGCGCGCGGCAATCTCGACCGGGCGTTGACCGTCGCGGACCTGGCCACGCGGGCGGCGACCAGCCAGGCGACGCTGCACCGGCGGTTCCGCGGCGAGCTGGGCACGACTCCGCTGGCCTGGCTGACGACGGAGCGGGTGAGCCTCGCGTGCCGGCTGCTGGAACGCGGCGAGCTGCGGCTGGACCGCGTCGCCACCGAATGCGGGTTCGGGACGGCCGCCAACCTGCGGGCGCAGCTGCGGCGGCACACGGGGCTGAGCCCGTCGGAGTACCGGCGACGGTTCGGGCCGGCCGCCTGATCAGTTCTCGAGCTCACGCAGGGCGGCGGCGATCGCGTCGCGGTGGACGGCCGGCGGGTAGGTGGCGGGGTCGGCCGCGGTCAGGGCGTTGAGGCCTTCGACCAGGGCGATCAGGCGTTTCGCGGTCCGTTCGCGGCGAGGGTGGGCCCAGCGGGGGTGGCAGGCGCCGACGAGCCGCGTCACGCGGATGACGAACGAGCGGTTGTGCGAGCGGTGGCGGTCGGCCAGCTCGGGGTCGGCCAGGGCGGCGGCGAGGAAGCCGACCCAGACCCGGGCCTCGTCGGCGGCTTCTTCGGTGAGAGTGGCGGCGTGGCAGAGGACGTCGCGCAGCACGGCGGCGGGTGGGCCGCCGGCGGCTTCGGTGGCGTCGGCGCGTTCGGCGGTGCGCTGGTGCAGCAGGTCGCGGGCGTGCAGCAGCAGGGCCCGCTTGGTCGGGAACGCGTGCATGACCAAGCCCGTGGTGCAGCCCGCGCGCTCGGCGACGGCGCGCACGGTGAGGCCGGGTAGCCCGTCGACGGCCAGCACCTGCCACACCGCGCCGGAGAGCAGTTCACGCTGAGCGTCGACGTCACGCTGTCTTGGCATGCGCGCCTCCGTTCCGTAACATCGGTTACGGTAACACTTGTTCCGAAACCACGTGTGAAAATTTGGGGGATGCCGGTGATCGAGATCTTGCGTTCGGAGTGGGACGCGCCGGAGGCGGTGGCGCTGCGGGCGGCACAACGGGCCGAATTGGACACCCGGTACGCGACCAGTGACCACGAAGCCGGCCCGGTGCCCACCGCCGAAAGTATGGCCGTTTTTGTCATCGCGTGGTCCGACGGCACGGCGGTCGGCTGCGGTGGCCTGCGGTTCCTCGGGCCGGGCGAGGCGGAGATCAAACGCATGTACGTGGCGCCGGCCTCGCGTGGCACCGGCGTTTCGACGGCGTTGTTGCGGGCGCTCGAAGAGGAGGCCGTGTCGCACGGCATCACGCGGCTGCTACTGGAAACCGGCGTCCGCCAGCCGGACGCGATGCGCTTCTACCAGCGGGAAGGTTACGAACCGATCCCGGCGTTCGGCGCGTACGACAGTGATCCACTGGCCCGATGCTTCGCGCGATTACTCCATTCGGCGCAGTCGTTGGAAAACCGGTCCGCACCTCCTGTTAAACCCCGGTGAAAATGTCCGATCGGCCAACTACGGATTTAGCGTGGATGGACGAGACCTCGCCGTCTCGACAGATTTGGCGCAGGCTCACAAAAGGCGGCCGTCTTCGGCTAGCTTGACGAAAGAGAGGGTCCGAAAGGCGAAACGGGGAGCGACGATGGCGAAACACCGGCCACGCCGGAGGTCTGTCCGCGGCAAGGCGGCAGCCGCCCTCGCGGGTGGCGCGCTCGTGGTGCTGCCGACGATGGCCGCGTCGGGTCTGCCTATTCCGCTCGCCGCCGCCCCGGCCCCCACGGCCGCGGGCACCTCGCAGACGCCGATCGCCGCGCCGTGGCTCCCGCCGAACATCGAGCTCCCGCCGGTCGCCGTGGACGGCAGCCTGCCGCAGCCGCCGACCCCGTTGCCGCTGACCGTGCCAGGCTTCCAGGTGAGCATGGGTTCGGCCACGCCGTCCGGTCCACTGGGGATTCCGGGCAGCATGCTGAAGGCGTACCAGAACGCGGCCGACATCATGTCCCGCGAGCAGCCCGGCTGCCACCTCGACTGGGAGCTCATCGCGGCCATCGGGCGCATCGAGTCCAACCACGCGCGCGGCGGTTATGTCGACGCGCAGGGCAACACACTCGAGCCGATCCTCGGACCGGTGCTCGACGGTTCCGGCCCGTTCGCCGCCATCGGCGACACCGACGGCGGCAAGTACGACGGCAACGCGGTGTGGGACCGCGCCGTGGGCGCCACGCAGTTCATCCCGTCGACCTGGGCGGGCTACGCGTCCGACGGCAACGGCGACGGTGTGTCCAACCCGAACAACATCTACGACGAAACCCTCGCCACGGCGCGCTACCTGTGCTCCGGCGGCTTGGACCTTTCCAGCGACGCGATGCAGCGCGTGGCCGTGCGGCGCTACAACAACTCGCAGTCCTATGTGGACACGGTCATGGCCTACGCGGCGGCCTACCGCGGCGGCGTGTCGCGGCTGCCCGACAGCCAGGTCCCCATCGGCGCGCCCCCGGGCCCGGACGCCATCGCGGCCGCCGCCGGCAGCCCCCTCGGCAACCCGGCCCCGCCGCCGCCCCCGGTCGTCACCCCGCCGGGCTCCCCCACGCAGCTCCCGGCGTCGACGACGCCAAGCTCAACCCCCACGACTCCGGCGGAATCCAGCACCACCCCGTCGGACTCCAGTACCACGCCGCCGCCGCCCGAAAGCTCGACCCCGCCGTCTTCGGACAGCTCGACTCCGCCGCCCGCCGAGAGCTCGACCCCTCCGGCCGGCTCGACCCCACCGGCCGACTCGACGACGCCGACCACCACCACCCCGTCGCCGTCCGGCTCGGACTCGTCGTCGTCCGGCTCGGACTCGTCCTCCTCCACGGGCTCGGACACCACCCCGCCCCCGGAGACGACGAGCACCACACCGACCAGCTGATTCCCGTGGCGTGAGTGGTGAAGCCGGGCTCCACCACTCACGCGTCCGGCTGCGTCAGGAAGCGCGGGCCTCGTCGTAGGCGTCGCGGGCTTCGGTTACGGCGGGGAGCCGGCGCTCGACCCAGTGGGCCAGGCCGCGGACCTGTTCGGCGGCCTCGCGGCCCAGCGGGGTGAGCGAGTAGTCGACGCGGGGCGGGATGACGGGTTTGGCGTCGCGGTCGAGGAAACCGTCGCGTTCGAGGGTTTGCAGCGTCTGCGCCAGCATTTTTTCACTCACGCCGCCGATTTCGCGGCGGAGCTCGCTGAAGCGGTAGGAGCGTTCGAACAGGGCGGCGAGCACGAGGATGCCCCAGCGGCTCGTCACGTGTTCCAGCACGATGCGCGACGGGCAAGTCGCGCGGTTGACGTTGGGCGCCTCGGGCAGTGCTGCGGTCATGTCACCCTCCTGGTTACTCGAACACCAGTACCTTACTCTGAAGTGGGTACTTTCCGAGAGAAAGTAACAGTCCTACGGTGAGTGGCGAAAGATCCACCGACCCGAAGGAAGAACATGAGCATCGTCATCACCGGCGCCACCGGGCAGCTGGGCCGGCAGGTCGTCGCCGACCTCCTCGCGGCCGGCGTGCCCGCGGGTGAGATCACGGCCGTGGCGCGCAGTGCGGAGAAGGCGTCCGACCTGGGTGTGCACGTCCACGTCGGCGACTACGACCGGCCGGAGACGCTGGCCGGGGCGTTCGCCCCCGGGGACCGCGTGTTGCTGGTGTCCGGCACCGAGCTGGGCAAGCGCGTCGGTCAGCACACCGCGGTCATCGACGCCGCGAAGGCCGCCGACGTCGCACAAATCGCGTACACGAGCGTCTTCGGCGGCTCGGACGCCGACTTCACCCTCGCCGACGACCACCTCGAGACCGAGCAGCGCATCCTTGACTCCGGGCTGCCGTACACGTTCCTGCGCAACAACTGGTACTCCGAGATGGTGGTCCTCGACGTCGCCGGGTCGCTCGCCCGCGGTGCCGTCGTGAACAGCATCTCCGCCGACGCGCGCATCGCCAGCGCGCCGCGCGAGGACTACGCCGAGGCCGCCGCCACGGTCCTCCGTACCGACGGTCACCTCGGCGTCGCCTACGAGCTCGGCGGCGACACCGCGTTCACGTACGGCGAGTTCGCCGCGGAGCTCGCGCGCCTCGGCGGCCGCCCAGTGGTCCATACCACCATCCCCGGCGCGGAGTACGAAGCGATCCTGACCGGCGCCGGTGTGCCGGCATTGATGGCGACGGTCCTGGTCGACGTCGACGACGCCATCTCCCGCGGCCGCCTCGCCGGCACCCCGGGAGAGCTGGCGAAGCTCCTCGGCCGCCCGCCGGCACCGATCAGCGAGACGATCGCGAAGCTGCTCGGCTGAGCCCGATTCCCCGCGCTCCCGCCTCGGGGACCGGCCGAGATCGCGCTATAAGCTGCAGGCGGTCTGAGCCCGAGGAGCGAACGTGTCCTGGAACCCCCAAGCGCTGCCCGATCTGTCCGGTCGCACCTATGCCGTGACGGGCGGGAACGCGGGGATCGGCTACTTCATCTCCGAACAGCTCGCCGGCGCCGGCGCGCACGTCGTGATCCTCGGCCGCACCCCGGCCCGGCTGGCGACCGCAGCCGACGCGATCAAAAACCGCCACGCGCAGGCCGAAATCAGCACGATCCGCCTGGATCTGGCCGACCTCGAGTTCGTCGCGGAAGCCGCCGAATCGCTCAATCGTCTCGGGCGCGTGGACGGGCTGGTCGAGAACGCCGGCTCCACCTCCCCCGGCCGCCGACGCCGGACCACGCGCCAAGGCTTCGAACTCGCCGTCGGCACCAACCACCTCGGCCACTTCGCCCTCACCGCGCTCGCGATGCCGGTGCTCACCACGTCCCACGCCCGCGTCGTGCCCATGGGCAGCCTGATCACCCGGCTGCAGCCGTTCGACCTCGACGACCTGCAGACCGAACGCAAGTACTCCGAGTTCCGCGCCTACGCCCAGTCCAAGCACGCCGTGCAGTCCTTCGGCTTCGAACTCGACCGGCGGCTGCGCGCGGCCGGCTCGAAGGTCACGTGCGTGGTGGCCCACCCCGGCTTCAGCCTCGACAGCGCCAGCCCGCGCCGCGACGGCATCACCGACCCGAAGCCGCTGATGCGCCTGTTCGCGCCCCTCACGCAGGGCAAGGACCGCGGCGCCTGGCCCGCCGTCCGCGCCGCCGTCGACCCGCAAGCCACCGGGGGCCAGTTCTACGGCCCCGCCCGCGGCGGCGTCGGCCGCCCCGTGCCGAAGACGGCCGTCAAGGTCGACCGCGACCCCGAACGCGCGGCCAAGCTGTGGGCCCTGTCGGAAAAGCTGACGGGCACGACGTTCGACGTCCGCTGATCAACCCGGCGGCTCAAGCCCTGTCGCCGGCATCCGCCGCCTGGCCCAGCAGCACAGCCAACTCGGACCACTGCCAGAGCTGCCGGCTTAGGTCGCCGACACGGCAGCGGCGCTCGAACGCCACCCGGTTCAGCACCAAGTCGCCGGCCCTTGCCGGACAAACTCGCCGACGCTTTCTGCGCCCGGCTGATCAACCCGGCGGTTCGAGGCCCGAGTCGAGGGCGTCCATAGCCCGGTTCAGCAGCGCCACCAGGTCCGGGTCACTCCCCGGGTACCAGCACTTGAACGCCGCCCGGTTCGCGGCGAACGCGGTCTCCACCGTGAGCCGCACGTAGAGGTCGTCCACAGGGAGGCCCGTGCGCAAAGCGATCGACTCCAGGGCGGCCTCCTCCACGAGCTTGTTCACGTGCGCGAGCCGGCCCCACAGCTCGGGGTATTCGCGCAGCATCAGGGCTCGCTCGCCGAAGGTGGGGTCGGCGGAGGCCTCCGTGAAGCGCTCCGTGAAGACCGCGCGCAGGGTCGCGAGTGGACGTTCCGAGGCGGGCCGCGCGGCGACGCCCGACCGGACGCCGTCGGGGGTGAGCGCCAGGGAGAAGACCGCAGCTTCCTTGCTGTCGAAGTAGTTGAAGAACGTGCGCGCCGAGACGCCGGCCTTGTCGCAGATCTGGTCGACGGTCACCTCGTGCGGCCCGCGCGATCGGTACAGCGCGACGGCCGCCGAGCGGATCGCCTGTCGCGTTGCTTCCTTCTTGCGCTCGCGAAGTCCCGCCCCTGTCATCTTTCTTACACTACTGCACTTTTGCAGTACTGCAAGATAACGTGACCACCATGGCGGAAGAACTGGCCAAACCCTCGATCACTCGCACCCTCGCCGAGAACCTTTGGTTCCCCGTTGTCCTTTTTCTCGGTTTTGCCGTGGTCTACCTGGCCGCCTTCCACCGGCCGCAGCCACACGAGGTGCCGGTGGCCGTCGCCGACCCGGTGGCCGCGACGCGGGTCCAAAGCCGGCTGGACGAGGTCAGCCCCGGCGGGTTCCACGTCGTCGCCGTGCCCGACGCGCGAGCGGCCCGCGAAGCCGTGCTGGACCGCACCACCAGCGGGGCCTTCGCACCGGACGCAAAGCACCCCGTGCTCTACGTCGCCAAAGCCAACGGCTTCACCCTCCAGTCGCTGCTGACCCAGGCCTTCACACCGCTGGCCAACGGGAAGCTCGCCGTCGTCGACCTCGCCCCTACCGTCGCCGGCGACCCGCTGGGCAACGGGCTGTTCTACCTCCTGACCGCATGGGGACTGCCGAGCTACTTCGTCGTGATGATGCTGCTGCGCGCCGTCGGGCTGAGCCGCCGCGCGCGGATGCTCACGTTCGTCGGCTGGGCCGCCTTCCTCGCCGTCGCGGGCTTCCTCATCGCCCACGCCCTGGACGTGATCCCGGGCGACCCGGTCGCCATCCCGCTCGCGTTCCTGTTCAGCATCGTGGTTTCCCTGGTCTCCCAAGGTCTCGTGCCGATCTTCAAGCAGTTCTTCCCGGGCGTCGCGGTCACGCTGTTCGTCATCCTCAGCTCCGCGGCCAGCGGCGGCATCATCCCGCCGCAGATGCAACCCGCGTTCTTCCGCGCCCTGCACCCGATCCTGCCGATGGGCAACCTCAACGACGCACTGCGCGGCGTCTTCTACTTCCACGGAGCCGGCGTCGGCGGGCACGTCCTGGTGCTGTGCGCCTGGCTCGCGCTCGGCATCGCCCTCAACGTGGGCCACGCGCTGTGGCTGCGCCGGAAGCACACGCAAGACGAAGCACCGCCCGTGGAAGATCCCGTGCTCGAGATGCCGCGGCCCACCGCGCTCCCGACCCACGGCCACCGGTTCGGCGAGCTCGTGCCCATGCTGATCGGCACCGTCCGCTCCACCACCGGTGACCGCGTCGGCGGCGCGATCCTCACCGTCACCGACGGAAAAGGCCGGCAGCTCGTGCGGACCACCGCCGACGACGACGGTGCCTTCGCCGTCGGCGGACTGCCCGAGCAGTTCGTGGACCTCGTGGTGACCGCGCCGGGCCGGCAGCCCACCGCACGCCGGACGTTCTTCCGCGAAGGCGTCTTCCGCCGCGAAGACTTCGTGCTCGCCCCGGAGCCTGCGCTCACGCCGTCCAGCCACCGTCCACGGTGAGCGTCGAGCCGGTCGTGTACGAAGACGCGTCCGACGCCAGATACACCGCCGCACCACCGAGTTCCGGCGGCGAGGCCACGCGGTTCTGCGGGATGTTCGCCAGGATCCGCTCGCCCCACTTGCTCGTGACCAGGCCCTCGGACAGCTCGGTGTGGAAATAGCCCGGCGCCAGCACGTTCACGCGCACCCCCTTCGGCGCCCACTCCACAGCAAGCACGCGCGACAGCGCCTCGACACCACCCTTGCTCGCGGCGTACGCGGCAATACGGTCGAACCCGGTGCGCGCGTGCACCGACGACACCGTGATGATCGACCCCGCTCCCTGCGTGAGCATCTGCCGCCCGGCCGCGCGGGCGCAGTAGTAGGTGCCCGACAGGTTGACGTCGAGCACGTGCGCCCAGTCGTCGTCGCTGCCCTGCTCGCTGCGCCGGAACGTCGGGCTGATCCCGGCCGCGGTCACGCACACGTCCAACCGCCCGTGCGAAGCCACGATCCCCGACACCGCACTGTCCGCAAAGGACGGATCCGACACCGAACCCGGGAGCACCAGCGCACCACCGACCTCCGCCGCCAACGACGTCAAGTCGTCCTCCGTCCGCGACGTCACGGCCAGCGTCGCTCCGGCCCCAGCCAACGCCACCGCGATCGCCCGCCCGAGGCCCTTCCCCGCGCCCGTGACCCAAGCGACCTTGCCCGTCAGATCGAAGCTCATCCGCGCAGATTCCTCTTCAGCACCTTGCCCGACGGCGTCCGCGGCAGCTCGTCGAGAAACACCAGATCTGCCGGCACCTTGAACTTCGCCAGCCGTTCGCGGCAGAACGCCACCAGCGCGTCACGGTCCCGCGCCGCGCCCGGGCGCAGCACGACGAAAGCCTGCGGCACCTCACCCCAACGCGGGTGGCCCATGCCGACCACCGCCGCCTCGACGACGTCGGGGTGCTCGTACAGCACGCGCTCCACCTCTGGCGTCGCGATGTTCTCGCCGCCCGACACGATCATGTCCTTCTTGCGGTCCTCGACGTAGAGGTACCCGTCCTCGTCGAGCCGCCCGACGTCGCCGGTGTGGAACCAGCCGTCGCGGAACGCCTTCGCCGTCGCGGCCTCGTCGCGCCAGTACCCGATGCTCACCTTGGGCCCGCGCAACGCGATCTCGCCCAGCTCGCCGGTGGGCAGCGGCGCCCCGGCCTCGTCGACGATCCGGACTTCGAGGTGCACCACCGGCCGCCCGACGGAACCCACCTTGGCCAGCATGTGCTCGGGGTCGTTGAAGGTGTCGCCCGACACGGTCTCGGTGAGCCCGTACGCGTCGGAGAACCACGCCCTCGGGAACGCGGCGAGGATCTTCTCCACCAGCGGCACCGGCATCTTCTCACCGCCACCGATGATGAACCGGATCGACGACGTGTCGCGTTCCAGGATGTCGGGCAGCTGCAGGATCGCGTTCATCATCGACGGCGCCAGCCAGATGTTGCTCGGCCGCTCGCGCTCGATCGTGTCCACGACCTCGGCCGCGTCGAACTTCCGCAGCACGATCAGTGAGCCGCCCGCGTGCAGCGTGCCGACGCCGGGAAGGTCGAACCCGCCGACGTGGTACAGCGGCCCGCACACCAACGTCGCGTCCTCGGCGGTGATGCCGAACTCGACGAGGTGGCCGAGGTTCTTCCACACCAGGTTCCCGTGCGTGATCTGCACGCCCTTCGGCCGCGACGTCGTGCCGGACGTGTACATCAGCCGCTGCAGGTCGTCCGCGCCGACCGACGCCGGCGTCACGGAACGGCCGAGGTTCGAGCCCACCAGGTCTTGGTACGAGGTCCAGCCCGAAGCACTTCCACCCAGCAACAGCCGCTGCTTCAGACCCGGCAACGGCAGAGTGTCCACCGACGTCTGGAACTCCGGCTCCGTCAGCAGCGCCACCGCGCCCGAGTGCTCGAGGATGTAACGCCATTCCTCGGGTGAGAGCCGGTAGTTGAGTGGCAGGAACGCGGCCCCGATCCGGTTCACCGCGAAGACCGCCTCCAAGAACTCGAGGTGGTTGTACAGCAGCAGCCCGACGACGTCACCGCGGCCGATGCCCAGCTCCGTGAGCCCGGACGCCAGCGCGTCGACCCGGGTGAGCAGCTCGCGGTTGGTCAAGGACCGCGAACCCTGGATGAGCACCACTTTGTCCGGGTAACGGCCGGTGTTGTGGTCGAGGATCGTGGCGAAGTTCGACATCAGCGCTCCTGTGCGTGGAAGCTGTGCAGCTCGCCCCCGGCCGATCCCCAGTGGATGGTGCTGATCATGCCGCCGTCGGCGACCAGATCGGTGCCGGTGACGTAGTCCGCGCCCGGCCCGGCCAGGAACGCCACCACGCGCGCGATGTCGTCCGGCTCGCCGATGCGACCCAGCGGCGTGTTGGCCACCGTCGCCGCGCGGATGTTCTCGTTGCCCAGCGTGTCGCGGTTCAGTCCGCTGTGGACGACGCCGGGGCTCACGGAGTTGATGCGGATCCCGTCCACGGCCAGCTCCGCGGCCAGCTGCTTCGTCAACGCCAGCACGCCACCCTTCGCCGCCGTGTAGGAGGAAAAGCCGTACCCGGTGTGCCCGGCGATCGACGCGATCTGCACGATCGAGCCGCCGCCCCCCGCGGCCATCAGCGGAATCACCTGCTTGAGCAGGATGAAGTACCCGGTGAGGTTCACGTCGAGCACCCGCCGCCATTCGCCCACAGTGGACTCCAGCAGCTTCTTGCGGATGATGATCCCCGCGGCGTTCACCAGTACCTTCGGCGGACCGAACCGTTCGACGGCCTGGCTCACCGCGTCGGCCACGGCGTCTTCGTCGGTGACGTCGACCGCGAACGCCGCCGCGGCCACGGAAAGTTCCCTCGCCGTGCGCTCGGCCGCCGCGCCGTCGGAGTCGAGCAGCACGAGCGGCCGGCCGTCCTCGGCGAGCCGCAGCGCGCAGGCGCGGCCGATCCCGGAGCCCGCCCCGGTGACGACCGCGCAACCTGTCTTGTCCACAGTGGACCTCCTTCCGCGGGGCGCTCAGCCCATCGCGTAACCCCCGTTGACGTCGACCACCGCACCCGTCATGTAGCTCGCCGCGGGCGAGGCCAGGAAGGCCGCCACGCGCGCGATCTCCTCGGGCCGCGCCAGGCGGCCGAGCGGGTTGTAGTCGTCGGAATACCCCTTGCCCACGATCATGTCCGTGTCCACCACGCCGGGGGCCACGGCGTTGGCGATGATCCCGTTGCGGGCCTCGGTTTTCGCGAGCCACTTCACGACCGCGTGGACCGCGCCCTTGCTGGCCACGTAGTGCGGGCCGGCGAGCACGCCGCCGACCTTGCCCGCCACCGACCCGATGCAGACGACCCTCGCGTCGTGACCGCGCAGGAACGGCAGCGCGCCGGCGATGCACCACAGCGTGCCCTTGACGTTCACGCCGAGCACCGCGTCCACTTCGGACTCCGGCAGCTCGTCGAGCCGCATCGTCTCGCCGTAGACGGCCGCGCACGTCACCAAGGCGTCGATCCGCTTGCCCGGCCCCGCCGCCTCGGCCATGGCCGAGGCGGCGGCGGTGCGGTCGGTGACGTCGAGGACCAGGCCGGCGGCGGAACCGCCGGCCTCGGTGATCTCGGCGACGGTCGCGGCGGGATCCCGGGCGTCGAGCACCGTGACGTGGGCCCCGGCGAGCGCGAGCTCGACGGCGATCCGGCTGCCGATCCCGCGCGCCGCACCGGTCACGACCGCACGCGCCCCGGCCAGGGAGGCCGGGCCGCGCGGGTCGAGAACTCCGTGGCTCACGCCGACTTCTGCTCGTGCGCCGCCAGTTCCTCCATCAGCACGGGGACCCCGAGGGTGCAGGTGTGGATCCCGAGCACGCTCGTGAGCTCCAGCACCTCCATGATCTCCTCCTTGGTGGCCCCGTAGCCGAGGGCATTGCGGATGTGCTGGCGCAGCCCGGGCTCGTAGAGGTGCGTGGTGGAGGCGTCGATCGCGGTGTAGATCAGCTCCTTGATCTTCGGCTCCAGCACCCCCTTGCGCCACGGCACCGCCGAGAAGTTCAGGTACGCCTCGAAGAAGTCCGGGTCGAGGCTCAGCAGACCTTCCCAGAACGTGTTCCAGTACCCGCGCTCGGCGAGGAACGTCTCCCTGAGCTTGTTCTGCCGGTCGACGTCCGTCCCGTTCTCGGACAACGGTTCCTCCCCTACTTCGCGGCCAGCTCGGCGCGGCGCCTGGCGGTGGCTTCCTGGTCGATCTTCAGGTTCTCCGGGTCGTTGTGCGGGTCGCCGGAGATCACCACGCCGTAGTCGCGGTACGCGCCCTCGATGGTCACGTACTCGTCGCGCACGTCGCGGCACACGCGCTCAGGATCGCGCTGCAGCGGTGAACCCCAGCCGCCACCGCCGTTGGTGAGGTAGCGGAACACCGCGTTGGGCTTGGTGTGCCACACCGGGGTGCTGGCGAAGTAGAAGTACTCGCCGTTCGGGTCCACGGTCTTGGTCTTCGGGTCGAGCATCCCGGCGACCGGCGTCGCGCCCGAGTAGACCTCGGGTTCGGTGCCGATGAGGTCCTTGTCCTTCGTGACGTTCTTGTAGTCCGGGTGGAACACCCAGGTCGCGCCGAGCGCGCCGGCCTCACCGCCGTAGACGCCGACGCCACTCGCGGTCTTGGTGTGCAGCGGGCTCGACCAGTGTTCCGCGTCCGTCAGGTACAGCGTGTCCTTGAGCACGGCCGCGCCACCGCGGTTGTCGCCCGCGCCGCCGCTGTCCGGCGCGTACTCCTTGCGCAGCACCACGGCCGGCAGCTCGGACTCGATGGCTTCCGTGGCCGGGTCCAGGTTGTTGGCCTGGTAGACCACGGAGTAGCTGTCGGCGTCACCGTCCTGCGTCGCGCCCCAAGGCCCGTGCTCGCCACCGCACTGCGCGGTGGTGACCCACGGGGTGCCATCGGGCAGGACTCCGTTGGCGTTGTGGATGTTCAGCGAGCCGTAGTCGCCGCCGACGGCCTTGCGGCCCAGCGCCTTCTCCAGCGCGCGGAACACCGCGAGCAGTACCGGCCCGGTGCTTTCCCAGTACAGGAACACCGCGCCGTCCGGTGGCGTGGCGCTGATGAACGTGCCGGCCGGCAGCACGATGTCGATCGGCCGGTACGCACCGGAGGTGAACGGCGTGGCCGGGTCGATGAGGAACTTCAACGCGACGCCGACGGCGGTCTTGGTGTCGAGGATGCCGGCGTTGATCGACGTGCGCGCCTGTGGCGAGGTGCCCGAGAAATCGAGCTCCATCCGGTCGGCGGCCTTGGTGATCTTCAGCCGGATCTTGTACTCGACGGTGTCGTCGACCCCGTCGCAGTCGATGCCTTCCTCGGCCTCGTACACGCCGTCGGGCAGCTCGGCCAGCGCGGTGCTCATGGACTCGGCCGACACGTCGGTGGAGTAGCGGATCGCGCCGAGGTACGCGTCGACGCCGTAGCGCTCCACGCTCTCGTTGATCAGCTTCTCGCCCAGCAGCAGGTTCTGGTAGATCGTCTTGATGTCGGGCAGCAGCAGCGCGCAGTAACGGGCGTTGTCGAAGATCAGGTTGAACGCCGACTTCACCGGCTTGTCTTTCTTGTACAGCTGCATCGGCGCGATCACGAGGCCGTTCTCGTACACGTTGCGCTTGGTGCCGGAGAAGCCCGCCGGGATCACGCCGCCCATGTCGAGCTGGTGCGCGCGCAGCGTGACGAGCGAGATCAGCTTGCCCTCGTGGAACACCGGGCGGATGAAGCAGATGTCGTTCACGTGGTTGCCCGCGCGGTACGGGTCGTTGCAGATCACCACGTCACCCGGTTCGAGGTTCTCCGGGCCGTACTCCTCGATGGTGTTGCGCACGGCCTCGGACATGGTGCCGAGGAACATCGCGAGGCTGTTGCTCACCGAGGACATCGGGTAGTTCTGTTCCGGCGGGCCGGAGATCGTCGCCGCGAAGTCGTACCAGTCGCGCAGGATGAGCGAGAACGCGTTGTTGAGCAGGCCGGTGCACATGTGCTGCACGATGTAGCGCATGCGGCTCGACAGGACCGACGCGGTGAAGCGGTCGGAGCCGTACAGCTCGGCGAACTGGGCGTCGTCGAGGTCCTTCAAGGAGGTCATGGTTCACGCCTTCCGGATGCGCAGCTCGCCGTAGGTCCCGACGGTCGCGACCTGACCCGGGACGAGGAACGTGGTGGACAGCGGTTCGCGGACGACCGCGGGGCCGGGGACCTTGTCGCCGACGCGGAGGTCGGCGCGCTGGTACTCGCCGGCGTCGAGGACGTCGTCGGTGAGGTAGCGGATCTTCAGCGTGCGCGTCGGCTGCAGGGTGTCGCCGGACGCGCGCTCCGGGATCTTCGGGTACTCGACCTTGTCGGCCTTCGCGACGGCCTGGACGCGGTAGGTGACGCCCTGCACGGGCAGGGCCTCGAACTTGTTGCCCGAGCGCTCGGCGTAGGCCTCGTGGAAGTTCGCGACCATCGTGGCGACGGCCTCCGCGTCGATCGTGCCGGCGGGCACGCCGATGAACGGTGTTTCCCACGTCTGGCCGGCCAGCCGTCCGTCGAAGCTGCGGACGAACTCGATGTTGTCGCGGTCCTTGTCCTGCAAGCGTTCGCGCAGCCGCTCCTCCATGGAGTGGTAGACCTTGTCGACCTGTTCGGCCGCCTCGGACGTGAGCAGCGTGTAGGCGCTGCGGCTGTCGGCGTAGACGAGGTCGGAGCTGACGAGGCCCAGCGCGGAGAACAGGCCCGGGTGCGGCGGCACGATGACCTCGGCCGCGTGCACCAGGTCGAGCACCGCGGGCAGCAGCATCGGGCCGGCCGCACCGTAGGCCACGAGGCTGTAGTCGCGCGGGTCGACACCGTGCTGGATGGCGATGTTCACGACGCCTTCGGCGATGTTGTTCACGCCGATGTTGAACGCGTAGCTCACGCGCTGCTCGAACGACAGCTTCGAGTCGAGCGCCTCGAAGGCTTGCCGGGAGAGGTCCGGGTCGAGCTTCATGCGGCCGCCGGCGAACCCGTCGGGGTCGATGATGCCCATCAGCAGGCAGGTGTCGGTGGTGGTCGGCTGCTGGCCACCGAGGCCGTAGCAGGCCGGGCCGGGGTCGGCGCCCGCGCTGCCAGGGCCGACCTTCAGCTCGCCTGCCGGGTTGATCGTGACGAGGCTGCCGCCGCCGGCGCCGATGCTGGAGACCTCGTTGGACAGTGCGTTCACGATCAGGTCGTGTTCGAGTTCGAACGTCGTGTTCACGAACGGCTTGCCGTCGCTGACCATGCTGATGTCGCACGAGGTGCCGCCGACGTCCGCGCACAGCAGGTTGCCGGCGCCGATCAGGCCACCGAAGTGGGCGCTGGACACGGTTCCCGCCGCGGGGCCGGCGAACACGATGCGGAACGGGTGCTCCATCGCGACATCGGAGCGCACCAGCTGTGCGGCGCAGTCGGCGAAGTTGAGGTCTCCGGTGAAGCCGAGGTCGCGCAGGCCGGCGTCGAGGCGCTTGGTGTAGGCGTCGTAAGTCAGGCGCATGAAGACGTCGATGACCGTGGTCGACGCGCGGGCGAACTCCTTGGCGAGCGGGGAGACCTCACTGGAGATCGACACCGGGATGTCGCCGAGTTCCTCGAACACGAGCTGGCGCAGGCGCTCTTCGTGATGGTTGTTCACGTATGCGTTGATGAGGCAGATGGCCACACCTTCGACGCCGCACTTGCGCAGCACCGCGAGCTCTTCGCGCGCATGGTCCTCGTCGAGCTGGATCAGGATGCCGCCGTCGGCGGTCAGCCGCTCGCGGATGCCGCGCCGGAGGTACCGGGGCACGAGCGGCCGGTTCGCGTCGCCGTAGGAGCGGCGCCACGCCGGGTTCGTCAGGCCTTCGACCGGGCGCCAGGTGCGGCCGATGTCGAGGATGTCCCGGTGTCCCAGCGTGGTCAGGAAAGCGATCTTCGGCAGCCGCCGCGTGATGATCGCGTTGAGGCCGTGGGTGCTGGCGTGGTTGAAGACCGCGGACGCGCTCACGCCGACTTCTTCGGCACCGCGCAGCACACCGCGTTCGGTGGTGCGCACGTCCGTGGCGACCTTGACGGTCTTGATCTCGCCATCGGCGATCGCCACCACGTCCGTGAACGTGCCGCCGACGTCTACTCCGATCATGGAACTACCCGCCCTTTCGGTGATTTGTGGTCAGTAAACGTCGAGGCCGTCGGAGGTGAGGACGATGGGGCCGAGCAGCGGGCCGGTTTCACGGCTCACCGATTCGAGCGTTTTCTGGTGCTTGACGACGGTGAACCAACCGCCTTCCGAGAGCACCGGGTAGCGGCGGAAGTCCGCTGCGGTGGAGCCGGGGAAATCCCGCTCGAGGTTCACGCCGAGTGCCTGCAGATCGGCGTCGGAGACCTCTTCCCGGGCTACCGAAAGTCCTTCGGGGACGGATGATTCGACTGCGTCCATGGGCCATCACTCCGGTGTGTTGTGCCGCTGCCGAGTTTCGTGTACCAATCGGTCTAAGAAACCGTGATGGGAAGCACTGTAGGACCCTGATCGCGGCCTGACAAGCCCGGACCGGGTGAGGTGAGGAGCTTCAGTGATGACGGAACGGCTACACGTCGAAACCACCGGCCGGGTCGTGACGGTCCGCCTGGACCACCCGCCCCTCAACGCCTTCGACACCGAGATGCGCCAGGCGTTGGCCGACACCGCGGCGCGCTTGGCGGACTCCGACGACGTTCACGCGGTGGTGCTCCACGGCGGCTCGCGAGTGTTCGCGGCGGGCGCGGACATCAAGCAGCTGGCCGGTTTCTCGTTCGAGGAGGTGCTCGGCTGGAACCGCGCGCTGCAGAAGGCGTTCACCCGGTTCGCCGAACTCCCGATGCCGGTCGTCGCGGCCGTCAACGGCTACGCCCTCGGCGGCGGCATGGAACTCGCGCTCGCGGCCGACTACCGCGTCGCGGCTCCCGACGCGGTGTTCGGCCAGCCGGAGGTGCTGCTCGGCATCATCCCGGGTTCCGGCGGCACGCAACGGCTGGCGCGCTTGATCGGCCCGTCGCGGGCGAAGGAGTTGCTGATGACCGGACGGCGAGTGCGTGCTCCGGAAGCGCTCTCCCTGGGGCTCGTGGATCGGATCGCCGACGATCCTCTTGCCGCGGCTCTGGAGTACGCACAGGTTCTCGCGGCGGGGCCCCGGTTCGCGATCCAGGCGGTGAAGGAGGCCGTGGACCACGGACTGGATTCGCCGATCGCCGCGGGCCTGGCCCTGGAACGCTCGCTCATCGCCGGCCTGTTCGCCACGCGCGACCGCGACACCGGCATGGCGTCGTTCCTACGCGACGGACCGGGCAAGGCCACGTTCGACCGTGACGCCTAGAGTGGTGTGTCTGCCAGCAGCGGAGGGGAAAAATGCCGAGACCACCGGGACACGGCCCCGGCTACGAGGTCAAGCGCCAGGAAATCATCGACCAGGCCGCCGCGCTGTTCGCCAAGCAGGGCTACGCCGCCACCGGGATCGCCGAGATCGGTCAGGTCGCGGGCCTCGCGAAGGGCGCGCTGTACTACTACATCGGGTCCAAGGAGAACCTCCTCGTCGAGATCCAGGACCGCGTGCTGCGCCCGCTGCTCACCGCCGCTCGCCGCATCGCCACCCTCGACGAGGACCCGGTCCTGCGGCTGCGCCTGCTGTCCGAGACGCTGCTCGACATCATCCTCGAGCGCCTCGACCACATCTGGGTGTACGAACACGACTACCGCCACCTGCGCGGCGCCAACCGCGCCCGCCTGCTGCGCCAGCGCCGCGAGTTCGAGCGCATCGTGCTGGAGCTTTTGACGGCCGCGATGGACACCGGCGCGTTCCGTCGGCTGGATCCGCGGCTGGCCATGCTGCAGTTCCTGAACCTGCACAACCACACCTACCAGTGGGCGCGCCCGGACGGACCGTGGGACGCGGCGTTTCTGTCGCGGGAGTACTGCGCGACGTTGATCTCGGGGTTCTGCAGTCCGGGTTACGACGTGGCTGATCTGGAGGAACGAGTCGCGGCCTTCCGCGCTCGCGTCCCCGCCTGACCGGCCCGCTCGCCGCACCCCAATGTGGCGTTCGTTGCGCCCAACGCACCCAATGCGGCGTTCGGTGCGCTCAACGCAACCAACGCCGCATTGGGGTGCTTGCGGCCAGGCGTAGTCACGCGCGGGCGGATTCCCGGACAGCGGCGGCGATCCGTTCCTTCGACGGCAGCCACACCCGTTCCAGCGAAGGCGCATAAGGTGCCGGCGTCCCCGCCGCACCCACGCGGATCACGGGCGCGTCCAGTGTCCAGAAGCCCTCGCGGGCGGCGACGGCGGCCAGCTCCGCGCCCACGCCGAAGTCGCCGACCGCCTGGTGTGCCACCACAAGCCGGCCCGTCTTGGCCAGCGACTGCAGGACCGTGGCGGTGTCCAGCGGTGCGATGGTCCGCAGGTCGATCACCTCGACGCTGATCCCTTCGGCCGCCAGCTCCTCAGCCACGTCGACACAGTCGTGCACCAGCTTCGAGTAGGACACCAGCGTCACGTCCGTTCCCGGTCGGCGGATGGCGGCGCGGCCCAGGGGAACCAGGTGCGTGGGCGGTGGCTGCGGTCCCTTTCGCCCGTACATCAGGCGGTTCTCCACGAACACCACCGGATTCGGATCGCGAATGGCGGCCCGCAGGAGGCCGTACGTGTCCGCAGGCGTCGACGGCATCACCACGGTCAGGCCGGGAATGTGCGCGAGCAGCGCCTCCAGGCTCTGCGAATGCTGGCTCCCCGACGACTTCCCCGCGCCGAACTGCGTGCGCACGACCATGGGCAGGCTGACGGCGCCGCCGGTCATGAAGCGGAGCTTCGCGGCCTGGTTCATGAGCTGGTCGAGGCACACGCCGACGAAGTCGAAGTACATCAGCTCCACCACGGGGCGTAGCCCGGCCATCGCGGCGCCCACGCCGGCGCCGATGATGGCGCTTTCCGAGATCGGCGTGTCACGCACGCGGCCGGGGTACTTCTCGGCGAGTCCCCTGGTCAGGCCGAAGACGTTGCCGCCGGCGCCGACGTCGATGCCCGCCAGGAACACGGACTCGTCGTGGGACAGCTCGTACTCCAGCGCCCCGCGGATCGCGTCCATGGTCCGGAAGATCTCGCCCGTCGCCTCGGCCGGCTCCGGCACGGGCTCCCGAGGCACGCCGACGTAGTGGTGCAGCGTGTCCGGCGACGGCTCGTCCGCGGCGCGCGCGGCCTCGACCGCCGCCTCGATCCGGGCGTCCACCTCGGAATCGATCGGGGCGACGTCCGTTACCAGCTCACGCAGCCGCGCCGCCAGCCGCACCAGCGGGTCGCGTTCCTTCCACTCCGCCAGCTCCTCCGGCTCCCGGTACTTCTCCGGGTCGCCCTCGTAGTGGCCGTGCCAGCGGTACGTGTCGGCTTCGACCAGCACGGGCCCGCCGCCCTCACGCAGCTCGCGCACCAAACCGTCGACGAGCGAGGCGACGGCGGCGACGTCGTTGCCGTCCACGTGGTGGTAGTCCATCGCGTACCCCGGCGCGCGATCTTCGAGCGACGCGCGCGTCTGCGTGGCGATCGGCGAGAACTCGGCGTACTTGTTGTTCTCGCAGAAGAAGATGACCGGAAGCCGCCACACCGAAGCGAGGTTCGCCGCTTCGTGGAACATGCCCTGGGCCACGGCGCCGTCGCCGAAGAACGCCAGCACGACACCGCCCTGAGCACGCAGCTGCGCGGCCGTACCCGCGCCGACGGCGATCGGCAGCCCCGCCGCGACGATCCCGTTGGCCCCGAAGATCCCCTTGCGCGGGTCGGCGATGTGCATCGACCCGCCGCGGCCCCGGCACGTGCCGGTCTCCTTGCCCATCAGCTCCGCGAACATGCCCTCGACGTCGAGTCCTTTCGCGATGCAGTGGCCGTGCCCGCGGTGTGTGGACGTGATCACGTCGCGGTCGTCCAGCGGCCGGCACGCGCCGACGGCCGAGGCTTCCTGCCCGATGGACAGGTGCAGGAAGCCGGGGATCTCGTTGTTCCGGTACAGCCTCGACGCCCGGTCCTCGAACTGCCGGATCAGCCGCATCCGCCGGTACATCTCGGCCAATGCGCTCGGGTCACCGTCGAATGCCGTTGCCAGGTCGCTCACCCGGGTGGAAGTCATCACGCTCCTGCCCTTGCCGTTCACCGGTTTTCTCCCGGCCCTTGACATCGCGCCGGGAACCACGATTCTTGTACCGACTGTTCGAAAAAACAACTCCAGTTCGGAGGTGGTCGCGTGCACGCGCTGCGCTGGCACGCCAAGGGCGAGCTGCGCCTCGACGACGTGCCGGAACCGCCGGCACCGGCGCCGGGTCAAGCGGTGATCGCCGTGTCGTACTGCGGGATCTGCGGCACCGACCTGCACGAGTTCGCGCACGGCCCCAATCTCATCCGCACGGGGCCACACCCGTTGACCGGCCTCGAACCGCCGTTCACCCTCGGCCACGAGATGAGCGGCACGGTCGTGGCGCTCGGTTCCGACGTGCCCGGTGTGAACGTCGGCACACGCGTGGCCGTCGACCCGTGCCTGCGCTGCGGCGTGTGCCGCTGGTGCACCCACGGCGAGTACCACATCTGCGCCAAGGGCGGCTCGATCGGCCTCGCCGCCGACGGCGGGTTCGCGTCGAAGGTGACCGTGCCCGTCGAGGGCCTCGTACCGATCCCCGACGGCGTCTCCGACGAGCTGGCCGCCCTGGCCGAGCCGCTCGCCGTGGGCCTGCACGCCATCCGCCGCGCAGGCGTCCAGCCGGGTGACCACGTCCTGTTGCTCGGCGCGGGTCCGATCGGGATCGCCGCGCTGCTGGCCGCGAAGCTCGCGGGCGCCGCGGGCCTGTACGTGAGCGAGCCCGTGCCCGACCGCGCGCGCAAGGCCGCCGAGATCGGCGCGACCGAGGTCTACGACCCGGCGAAGACCGACGTGCGGCGTGAGGTCTTCCTGCGCACCGGCCGCGTCGGGCCCGACGTGGTGGTGGAGGCGACCGGCCGGCCCGAACTGGTGGAGCTGGCCGTGAACACCGTGCGCCGGGGCGGGCGCGCGGTGCTGTGCGGGATCAGCGGCGCGAGCGCGTCCTTGCCGATCACGCAGATCGTGCCGTTCGAGCGCACGGTGCTGGGCTCGCTGGGCTACAACTTCGACATCCCGCGCGTGCTCGACCTCATGGCCACCGGCCGGCTCGACGCGACGCCGATGCTCACCGGGGTGCGGCCGCTCTCGGCCGGGCGCGACGCGTTCGCCGAGCTCGAAGCCGACCGCGGCAGCCACCTCAAAATCCTGCTGAAGCCGGAGGAGCACTGATGGACTTCGACCTGCCCGAGGAAACCGTCGCGCTGAAGCAGCTCTGCCGGGATTTCGCCGCGAAGGAGATCGCGCCGTACGCCGCAGATTGGTCCGAGCGCAGCCACTTCCCCACGGAGGTGTTCCACGACCTGGGCAAGCTCGGGCTGATGGGCATGCTCGTGGACGAGAAGTACGGTGGCGCCGACGCCGGCTTCGTGTCCTATGTGGCCGCGATGGAGGAGCTGGGCGCGGCCGACCAGTCGATCGCGTCGGCGTGGAACGCGCACTCGACGATCGCGACGCTGCCGCTCGCCACATTCGGCACCCACGAGCAGAAGGAACGCTGGCTGCGGCCGCTCGCCTCGGGAGAAGCGATCGGTGCCTTCGGCCTCACCGAACCCACGGCCGGCTCGGACGCGGCCGGCATCCGCACGCGCGCGCGACAAGCCGACGGCGGCTGGCTGCTCGACGGCACGAAGATGTTCATCAGCAACGCCGGCACCGAGATGAGCCTCGGCGTCACCGTGCTGGCCCTGACCGGCGAGAACGACGGCGGCGCCAAGCGCTACGGCACCTTCTTCATTCCCGAAGGCACCCCCGGCTACACCAAGGGACAGCCGCTGAAGAAGCTCGGCTGGCACGCGCTCGACACGCGTGAGCTCGTGTTCTCCGAATGCTGGGTGCCCGACGATCACCTGATCGGCGAGGAGGGCAACGGCCTGCGCCAGTTCCTGGAGGTCCTCGACGGCGGGCGCATCAGCGTGGCCGCGCTGTCGTTGTCGCTGGCGCAGAAGGCCCTCGACCTCGCGGTGCGCCACGCGGGCGAACGCGAGCAGTTCGGCCAGCCGCTCACGCGGTTCCAGGCCGTGGGGCACAAACTCGCGGACATGGCCACGGAGATCGCGGCGGCGCGCTGGCTCGTGTACAACGCGGCGTGGCTCGGCGACCAGGGGCGGCCGTTCAGCACGGCGGCCGCGATGGCGAAGCTGTACGCGTCGGAGGTCGCGAACCGCGCCGCCAGCCAGAGCGTGCAGATCCACGGCGGCTACGGCTTCATCCGCGAGTCCACCATCTCCCGCTTCTACGCCGACGCGAAGATCCTCGAAATCGGCGAAGGCACGAGTGAGGTGCAGCGCAACGTCATCGCCCGGGCTCTGGCCCGCGGCACCGCTTGACCTGCAGCTCGATGCCGTCGAGCAGCCGGTCGAGGCCGAACTCCCAAGCCTCGGCCGCCTGCTCGCCCGCGCCCTGGTCGAAGCCGCCGCCGAGCCACGCGCGGTTCATCGCCGGGTGCGCGGTGAGGTCGAAGTACTTGCCCCAGAAGGAAGAACGCTGGTCCCACCACGCGTCGTTCGACTGGCCGGTACTGCGTTCGAGGTGGATGCTCTCGGCTTCGAGCGCCGCGTTGGCGTCCACGTAGGCTGTGATGCTGTTCGCGGCGGCCACGGTTTCGCGCGGCGCGAGCCCCAGACCGTCCACGGTGGACAGCACGTACTCCTGGCCGGCGAGCTGACCCGGGCCGAGCGCCGGGCGCACGCGTGACATCTCGCGCAGCCACGGGTGGCGGCGGTGGGCTTCGCGCGTGCGCTCGGAGTAGAGCCGGATCTGCGCGCGCCAGTCACCCGTCCGGGGCTGTCCGGGGCCGGGCAGGCCGCGCTCGACGAGGACGTCGTCCACCATCAGGTCGACGAGCTCGGTCTTGCCGGGCACGTAGGTGTAGAGCGTCATGGTCCCGGCGCCGAGCTCCTTGGCCACGCGGTGCATCGACGTGGCCACGAGCCCGTCGGCGTCGGCGACCGTGATGGCGGCGGCCACGATCTGCCCGACGGTGAGCGTCGGCCGGCGCCCGCGCGCGGGTTCGGCCGCGGGCGTGGAACGTTCGCGCCACAGCAACGCGAGCGTGCGGTCGATCTGCTCAGCCTCCGCGGCGCGTTCGTCGCTGTTCTGCTCGACGGTCATCGTCGCAGCCCCCTCCCCTGCCCCGGCGCTGATCGGTTGCCGGGGATCCTACCTGCCGGTTCGGGACCTTCGACCCATCCGCGAGACTCCGGGCGCGGCTACGCTGGGTGGGGATCGGAGGTGTTGGAGTGACCGAGCGCAAACCCCCCGGCGTGTCCTTCGGCTCGTGGGTCGACCGCCTGATCAACGCCGCCCAGTCGCGCGGCGAATTCGACGACCTGCCGGGCGCCGGCAAGCCGCTGCCACCCGCGACGGGGCGCGACGCCGCCACGGACTGGGCCCTGCGCCGCGCCCGAGAAGGCGACCTGGACACGGGCTCGTTCTTGCCGCCGTCACTCGCGATCCCGCGCGAGATCCAGGACCTGCCGGCGAAACTCGCCTCGGTGCGCACCGAGAAGCGCGTGCGCGAGATCGTGGAAGACCTCAACGAACGCATCCGCGAAACGCACCGCCGGCCACAGGAAGGCCCGCCGCTGCGCGCGATGCCGTTGGACGTCGACGAGATCGTGGAGAGCTGGCGCGTCACCCGGTGAACGCCGTGAGCGGCGCCAGTGGCAGCGTGATCGAAGAAGCGGGCGTCTTCACCTGGTAGATGCCGCCGAGCAGGCGGGGCAGCTGGGTGATCGTCGGCGTGAGGTGCGGGGTGTCGGCCGTCGTCAGCACCACGCGGATCCGATGCCCGGCCGAGAGCTGCGCGAAGGTGGGGAACACCTCCACGTCGTAACGCGTGATTTCGTTGGGTACCACCCACTTCTCCGACTGGCGCGTGTACGGGTGGTAGGGCATCAGGAGCTTCCCGTCGGGGCTGTACCAGCTGCGCGACGAGTCGGTTTCCCGCTGCGAACCGACCAGCGCGCCTTCGGTGAGCGGCTTGGACGAACCGTCCGGGCCGACGTCGGTCACGGTCACCACCCACATCGTGTCCAGGGTGTTGGCCTGCGCGGAGATCGACGCGGTGATCGGCCCGGCGAGCACGTTCGGCTGTGTCAGCGGCGCGGACGTGTAGACGAGCGAGCCGGGACCGTGTTCGCGGTCGAGGTTCGTGGTGTCGCACGCCGGGTTCGGCAGGAATCCGCCCAGCCACTGCGCGGTGGACCGGGTGCAGGTGCTCGACGTCGGCGTCCAGGTGATCCAGTCGGTGCCGCTGCCCGAGGGCGGGCTGGTCGTCAGCGTGCCGTCGTTGGCCGACCGCGGTGCGGTGCCGGTGCGGCCGCCGCCGAGGTAGTAGGTGGTGGCTTGTGCGCCGGCGAACGGGTACGTCGTGGTGTCGACCCACGTGTCGGTGCCGAACACGTTGGCGTGCAAGGGTTTCGTGGTGTCGGTGATCCCGGTGTCGACGCCCTTGAGCCAGTGGTCGTACCAGGCCAGCTCGATCGGGTGCAGGTCGATGTCGCCGGTCGGATCGTGGTACCACGGGCCCATCATGAGCTGGTAGCGGCTGGTCGCCGTCTGGCCGGCGGCCATCGGCGCGTTCACGGGACGGCCGGCCCACGCGTTCTGCAGCGCCGCGTAGTTCATCAGGGCACCGCGCTGGAAGAGGTCGTTCCAGCCGCCGACGAGGTACGCGGGGATGCCGTTCGCGACGACGTCACCCAGCACGTTGGCGGGGTTGCGCGACTGCCAGTAGTCCTCGTCGAACGCCTGCTCGCCGCCGGTGAACTCGCCCGTGAGCAGGGGCAATGTGCCCGCGCCGAGGCCGCCGAGGTGCTGCAGCTCGGTGGTCAGCGCCGCCAGTAGTGCGACCGGTGAACCGCTGTTCAGCGCGTCGAGCACGGGCTGGGTGACCGTGCGCAGACCGGTGAGCAGCTCCCACAGCGGCATGAACTCGGCGTTGGGCAGCCCGCCCATCGCGGCGAGGTCGCGGTAGAGGTCGTTGCCCGCGACCACGGGGAAGATCGCCTTGAGCGGTGAGCCAGGGCCGACGGCGGCCGCGGTGGTCAGCTGGTTGATGCCGACGTAGGAGCCGCCGTTGAGGCCGACGTCGCCGTCGCTGCCGGGCAGCGCCGCCGCCCACCGGACCAGGGCGGCGCCGTCCTGGCGTTCGATCGGCGCGAACGGCACCCACTGCCCGCCCGAACCGCCGGTGCCGCGGACGTCGGAGATCACGGCGACATACCCGCGCCGGACGAAGTAGGACAGGTCTTCATGCAGGTCAGCGCGGCCGTACGGCGTCTGCGCGAGCAGCACCGGGTACGTGCCGGGCGCGTCGGGGCGCAGGACGTCGGCCTTGATCACGGTGCCGTCCGCCATGGTGACCGGCACGTCGTTGGTCTCGGTCACGGCGAACTGGGCCGGGCCTGGTGACCAGGTGGCCGCCTGTGCCGGGGAGACGAGCTGGGTCAGGAAGAGGACGAGCAGGCCGAAAAACGCCGTCGAACGCCGCATGCGGCCAGTCAACGCCGGCACCCGTCGACGGGGCACCGCCGCCGGGGTGAGCCGTCGTCGACCGATCGTGGGCGGCAGTTTTCCCGCCAGGGCAACGGATCAGATGCTTTTCGCCCGACCGCACCCGCCGTCGACCGTCGGGCATCCGGCGCGCATCCGTCGAGCCGACTGCCTGTCGGCTGCAAACTGTTGACAGCAGACAGGGAGCTACCTATCGTTCTCGCATCCGAGTCCCCCCGGTTCTGCCTGGAAGGCGGAAATCATGAAAAACCGCACGTCAGCGGTCGGCACCGCCGCCCCCGCCGGCCCGGTGAGCATCGACCGCCGGGTCGTGGCCGCCGGGCTGGTCGGCTCGATCGTCGAGTACTTCGACTTCGGCATCTACGGCTACCTCGCGACCGTGCTCGCCGTCGTCTTCTTCGCCTCCGGTGCCGACCCCACCGCGGCGCTGCTGGCCACGCTCGCGACCTTCGCCGCCGCGTTCGCGCTGCGTCCGCTGGGCGGCCTGATCTTCGGTCACCTCGGCGACCGGCTCGGCCGCAAGCGCATGCTGGCCACCACGGTGCTCGCCATGTGCGCCGCGACGTTCGCCGTCGGCGTGCTTCCCACGTACGCGGCGATCGGCAGCGCTGCCGCGTTCCTGCTGGTCACGGCCCGGTGCGTGCAGGGTGTCGCGGCCGGCGGCGAGGTCGGCGGTGCCGCTTCCTACGTCGCCGAATACGCCCCCGCCCACCGCCGCGGCTTCCTCTGCTCCACCGTCCAGTTCGGCGCACTCGGCGGCGCGCTGCTCGCGTCGGCCGTGGTCACGACGCTGACGACCGTGCTCACCAAGCAGCAGATGACCGACTGGGGCTGGCGCCTGCCGTTCCTGCTCAGCCTGCCGCTGGGCGCGGTCGGCGTCTGGATCCGGCTCAAGCTCGAAGACTCGAAGCAGTTCCACAACCTGGCCGCCCAGGGTGAGGTCGCGAAGGCGCCGGTGCGCGAGCTGTTCGCTTCGCACCGCCCGGCACTGGCGCGCACGCTCGGCCTGTCGATCCTGCTGTTCGCCCTCTACTACGTGGTCTACGTGTACGCGTCGATCCACCTGCAGCGCGTGGGCGGGTTCAGCCCGAAGCAGGCCTTCTGGTCGACCACGGTCACGCTGATCGTCTCGTGCGCGGCCATGCCGTTCTTCGGGGCGCTGTCGGACCGGATCGGGCGACGCCCGATGTTCCTCGGCGCGACGATCGCGACGCTGATCCTCACCGTGCCGGTGTTCATGGTGATGAACGCGGGTCACTACGTGCCGGCACTGTTCGCCCAGATCGTGCTGGGGCTGCCCGAATCCGCGCTGATGGCGGTGGCGTTCTCGACGTTCGCGGAGCTGTTCACCACCCGCGTGCGCTACAGCGGCATCGCGCTCGGGTTCAACCTGGCCAGCACGGCCGTGGGCGGCACCGCGCCCTACATCTGCACCTGGCTGATCGCCCGCACCGGCAGCAGCCTGGCCCCGGCCGGTTTCCTCCTCGTGACAGCGTTGATCACACTTGCGGCAGCAGTGCGGATGAAGGAGACCCGCGGCACCGCGCTGCGCGACAGCTGAACCACGACAACCGAAGAAGGCAGGACATGGCGACACCGCCCCCTCTGGAACGACGCACCGACACCTACGCCGGCCGCAGCCTCGACGTGCTGCGCGGCATGGTGCGCGACGGGCAGCTGCAGCCCGGGCAGCGGCTCAACGAGGTCGAGCTCGCCCGCGCGCTCGGCATCAGCCGGGGTCCGCTGCGCGAGGCGATCCAGCGGCTGGCCAGTGAGGGCCTGCTCAACGTCGTGCCCCACCGCGGTGCCTACGTGCGCACGTTCGACGCCGACGAGCTGCGCGATCTCTACGAGCTGCGCACCGCGTTGGAGACCCATGCGGTGCGGCTCGCGGCCCGGCGGGCGGACAACGAGGACCTTCGGGACCTCGACGACCTTCTGCGAGCCACCGAAGAGGTTCTGGAGTCCGATGTGGACACCGCGTACCCCGGCGAGTTCGACTTCCACCACCGCGTGGTCGCGCTGTCGGGCAACCAGTCCATCCTGCGCGCCTTCGCCGACGCCAACAACCAGATCCAGCTGGCCCGGTCGCGTTCCGGTCGCCAGCCGCGCCGGGCCCGCGACGCTTTCAAGGAGCACCGCGAGGTCCTGCGCGCGCTGGCCGCCGGCGACGCCGACGTGGCCGCGCGCCTGATGGACGAGCACCTGCAGCACTCGCTCGAAAATGCCCTGTCCCTGTTCGAAAACACCGTGCCCGACAGCCCGAAGGGGCTGGCGGGGCGGGGAGAAGACGAGGAGTTGTAAGCCCTGTGACAAGCTCTCTGGGTGCCCGGTTGCGCGAGCGGGTGGCGTTTCGCGACCAGGCGCCGTTGCTCCTGGCGGGCGCGCCCAACGCGCTCACCGCCCGGGTCGCGGAAGAGACCGGGTTCGAAGCCGTCTACCTCTCCGGTGCCGGGATCACCAACACCTACCTCGGTGCCCCCGACGTCGGCCTGCTGTCCCTGCCCGAGCTGGCCGGCCACGTCGAGGCCACGCGTGACGCGGTGTCCCTGCCGCTCGTGGTCGACGCCGACACCGGCTTCGGCAACGCGCTCGGCGTGCAGCGCACCGTGCGCACGCTCGAACGCGCCGGCGCCACCGCGATCCAGATCGAAGACCAGGTCTCCCCCAAGCGGTGCGGCCACTTCACGGGCAAAGAGGTGATCGAAGCGTCCGAGATGGTCGGGAAGATCCAGGCCGCCGTCGACGCTCGTGCCACCGAGGACTTCCTGATCGTGGCGCGCACCGACGCGCGCGCGGTGCTAGGACTCACCGCCGCGTGCGAGCGCGCGAACCTCTACCGCGAAGCCGGCGCCGACATCCTGTTCGTCGAAGCGCCCGGTTCGCCGGAGGAGCTGGCCGAGATCACCCGCACCGTGCCCGGCCCGCACATCGCCAACATGGTCGAGGGCGGGCTCACGCCCATCCTGCCGCTGGAAGAGCTGCGCACGCTGGGCTTCTCGGTCGCCCTCTACGCCAACACGGCCATGCGCGGCGCCGTCGCCGGGATGCGGATCGCGTTGCGCCACCTCAAGGAACACGGCGACACCACCGAGATCGGCGACAAGATCATCAGCTGGGCCGACCGGCAGAACCTGGTGCGCAAGCCGCTGTTCGACGCCCTCGACGAGAAGTACGCGGGAAGGACCACCGAATGAAGCCCTACGATCTGCGACTCCACGGCGGCCGGGTCGTGCTGCCCGGCACCGGCCTGAGCGAGGTCGACGTGTGCGTGCGCGACGGGAAGATCGCCGCGATCTGCTCGCCGTCCGACGAGCTGCCCGCCACCGAGACCGTCGACGTCACCGGCCGCTGGGTCCTGCCCGGCGCCATCGACGCCCACGTGCACCTTGGTCAGGACCTCTCCGTGCCCAAGACCGTGGAGGACGCCGCGCTCGAGACGGCTTCGGCCGCGGCGGGCGGCGTCACCACGATGCTGGCGTACCTGATGAGCCCGCGCCCCTACGACGAGCTGTTCCCGGCCGCGCGCGACCTGATGGCCGAGCACGCGCACACCGACTTCGGCTTCCACTTCTGTGTGGTCACGCCCGAGCACGTCGAGTCCATCGGGCACTACACGCGTGACCTCGGTGTGTCGAGCTTCAAGGTGTTCACCAACTTCCGCGGCAACGAGGGCGCGTACCTCAACCTGCCCGGCAACGACGACTCGTTCCTGTTCGACGCGCTGCAGGCCGCCGCCGACTCCGGCGCGATGATCGCGCAGCACGCCGAGAACATCGAGCTCGTGTGGCGGCTGCGCGAGCGGCTGAGCAAGGACCCCGACGCCGGCCTGGACGCTTGGCACGCCGTGCGTCCGCCGTATGTGGAGGCCGAGGCCGAGGGGCGGGTCGCGTACCTCGCGAGCGTGGTCGGCGCGTCCAGCTACGCGGTGCACGTAACGAGCCGGGAAGCGCTTTCGGCATTGGAGCGCCAGCGCGCCGAGTACCCCGACTTGTTCGTGGAGACGTGCCCGCACTATCTCACGCTCGGCATCGACTCCGGGCTCGGCTCGCGCGGCAAGGTGAACCCGCCGCTGCGTACGCGTGACGACCGCGAAGCGTTGTGGGAAGCCGTGGCCGACGGCCGCGTCGACGTGATCGGCTCCGACCACGTGCCGCGGCATTTCAGCGCGAAGGACAAGGACCTGTGGAGCGCTTCGGCCGGTTTCCCCGGCACCGGAACGCTTCTGCCGCTGCTGCTGAGTGAAGGTCACTTCAACCGGGGCATTCCGGTCGAGCGGCTCGTCGACCTCACGGCCACGCGTCCGGCGCAGCTGTTCGGCCTGTGGCCGCGCAAGGGCGCGATCCGGATCGGCGCGGACGCCGATTTCGCTGTCATCGACCCGAACCGGCCGAGCACGGTCGCCGCGGCGACGCAGCATTCCGGTGCCGAGTACTCGGTGTGGGAGGGCTGGGAGTCGAAGGTGAGCGTGCAGCACACCATTCTCGGCGGCGAGTTCACCGTGCGCGACGGTGAGGTGCAGGGTCCGCGCGGGCAGTTCCTGTCCCGCCGCAACAGCGGGCGTGCTGCGCTGGCTGCCAGTGCGAAGCAGGAGGTTTCGGCGTGAGCGACCGTCCGTGGTCCGACGTGATCACCGCCGACGACGAGGCCCGCTACGAAGCCGCGGGGTTCGGCAAGCCCGCCGGCCTCGGCGAACGGCCGGCGTTGCTGATCATCGACGTGCAGTACCGCACCGTCGGGAACTCGCCGAAGCCGTTCTTCGAGTCGGTGGCCGAGGACTACCGCACGAGCTGCGGCCAGGCCGGCTGGGACGCGGTGGCGAACATCAGCCGGCTGCTGACGACGTTCCGGGCTCAGGGCTGGCCGGTTCTCTACCCTTATGTGGCCCCGAAAGCGTCGTACGACTCGGGTCGGCTGGGGGCGAAGGTGCCGTCCATCATGGACGTTCCTTCGCAAGGGTATGAGTTCGTGGCCGAGGTCGCGCCGGCCGAGGGTGACGTGCTGCTGCCGAAGCGGCACCCGAGCGCGTTCTTCGGGACGCCGCTGGTCAGCTACCTGATCGACCGGGCCGTGGACACACTCGTGGTCACCGGCTGCACCACCAGCGGGTGCGTGCGGTCCAGTGTGGTCGATGCGTTCGCGTACAACTTCCGTGTCGCCGTGCCGCACGACGCCGTGTACGACCGCACGCCGACCGTGCACCAGGCCAACTTGTTCGACATGGCGCAGAAGTACGCGGACGTCGCCAGCACGGATCGGATCCTCGCGGCCCTTTCGGAGGTCTCCGCGTGACAGACGTCGACGTCATCGTGGTCGGGGCCGGCGGCGGCGGGCTCACGGCCGCCCTGGCGGCCCACGACGCCGGCGCCGGCGTGGTGGTGCTGGAGAAGGCGGAGCACGCGGGTGGGAACACCGCGTTGTCCACGGGCTCCGTGCCGGGCGCGGGCACGCGCTTCCAAGCCGCGGCGGGCATCGACGACTCCGCCGCCCGCCTCGCGACGGACCTGCTGGCCCAGTCGGGCAGCCACGACGCCGACGACCTCGCCCGCCTCCTCGCCGCCGGTTCGGCCGGGCTGGTGGAGTGGCTGATCGACACGCACGGCGTCGACCTGCGCCTGATCACCGACTACAAGCATGTCGGCCACTCCGTGCCCCGGCTGCACGCGCCGCCCTCTCGCAAGGGCCGCGATCTCGTCGCCGACCTGCTCCGCGCGGTGCGGGCGACGGACACCGAGGTGCTCGTGCACACGCCGGTGGCCGGGTTGCTCCACGACGAGGGCCGGGTCACGGGCGTGCGGGTCTCCGGGCCGCGCAGTGGCACGTACGAGATCACCTCGCACGCCGTCGTGTTGGCCGGCAACGGCTTCGCGGCCAACCGCGCCCTCCTGCGCGAGTGGGCCCCGGCGATCGCCGGCTTCGATTACTTCGGCGCGCACGGCAGCACGGGCGAGTCGCTGCAGTGGGCCCTCGACCTGGGCGCCCGGCTGGGCAACCCGACGGCGTACCAGGGTTACGCGGCCGTCGCGTATCCCCACGGCTCCATCACCTCGTGGACGACGGTGGAGATGGGCGGCGTGCTCGTGAATGGCGCCGGCCGGCGCTTCGGCGACGAATCCCGCGGCTACTCCGGCTACGCCGACGCCGTGCTCGGCACTCCGGGCCCGTGGCACGTCGTGTTCGACACGAAGATCCGCGACTACGTGGCGAGCCACGAGGAGGAGTTCGCGGAACTCGTCGCGATGGGCGGCGCGCGGGAGTGCGCGTCGGTGGAGGAACTGGCCACCTTCTGCGGCGTCTCCCCTTCAGCCCTCTCCACTACCCTGGCCTCCGCCGCGACGGTGGCCTCCGGCGACGACAAGGACGAGTGGGGCCGCACCGACTGGGGCTTCGGCCCACTACACGCGCCCTACGTCGCCGTCCGGTCGGTGCCCGGTCTCTTCCACACCCAGGGCGGGCTGCTCGTCGACGGGCACGCCCAGCCGACCACCGACACCTGCCCCATCCCGGGCCTCTACGCCGTCGGCGGCGTCGCCACCGGCATCAGCGGCCACACCGGCGGCGCCGGCTACAGCTCCGGCAACGGCCTCCTGGCCGCCCTCGGCCTCGGCCACCTCGCCGGCACCCATGCCGGCGCCCGCCTGCGATGAGGAGTTCCCCTGCCTTCCCTCCCCGCTGCTCGGCCGGCCCCTCCTGACACCGCACCGGAGCGAGCGATGGCCCGGAATCTGCTCGGTACTCCCGTGTGGACAGTGCGGCCGGGCCCAAGTGTCCACAAGAGAGTGTCCGCGCCAGGACCTAAGTGACCCAGCGCCATTCGTGGCGGCCGGGGGTGAGTATTTCTGTGGCGAGGTGAGCGTGGGTGGCCGAGAGGAAACCGGCGAGATAGGCGAGGCCGGCGGCGGTGATGATGTCGATGGTGCCGTTGCGGAGGGCAGTGAGAGTGGTCGGCAGATGTGACGCGAGGGCGGCGTGAAGAGCCGCGACGGCTTCGGTTTCGGTGTGGGACAGGGCCAGACGGCGGGAGATCTCGGTGGCCGTGTGAGCAGTGGAGGACTTCATGTCAAAAACTGTATCGAACACCTGATCGATAACGCAGTCGCTGAATCGGGTGGTCTCGGCGCGGGTCACTGAATCAGCAGCGGCGACGATCGCGCAGTTGACTCTCACGACTGCCCTGACTCGGCCCACCGACACGGTCCGAGTAGCGGGGTCCTCCGACTCGGCCCGCTCGCCCGCTCGCCCAACCCGGCTCGCTCGACCAAACCGATTCTGTTTGCCAGCTCGGTCAAGCCGAAGCGTTCGACTCGCGGTCCTCCTGCCCGGTTCCGCCAACCGACTCAGCTCGACTCGCCTCGGCTACTGCACTCGGCAGGCCCGGCTCGATTCGGCCCGCCCGGCCGGGCTCCGTTCGACTTCCGGATCCACTGAGCCAAGCCGGCCCCAGGTCGCGGCACGGCCGGCCGGCCTCGGCTCGACTGCCTCGGCTCAGTTCAACTCCGGCTCGGCCACAGGACTCGACCGACCTGATTCGGTCCGACTCGGCCACCTCAGCTCGGCGACTCGAAGCAGCCCTAACAGCCCATTGGGCCGTTAGCTTCAAGAGTCCGGCTACTCTGGGTAGACCATGTCGAAGGGATGGCGACCGTGATGCGTCGGGTTCGTCGGGCGGCCGCCCTGGTTGTTGCGTTGCTGTTGTTGTTCGGGGAGCCCTGGTCGGTGTTCGTGTTGTTGCCGGGGTGGCCGGTGGCGGGGACCGTCGCGGGGACGGTGGTGTTCGCGGGCGCGATGGTGGCGTTCCCGGTGCTGATGTTCCGGGGCCACGGGCCGAGGCAGAGCGATGCGGCGGCGCGGGCCGGGGACGTCATGCTGGGCACCGCCTGGGTGCTGTTCACCTGGAGCGTCCTCGGGCACGTGTTGCGCCTGGCGCTGCTGGTCGCGGGTGTCGACGACCCCGCGCGGCCGCGGATCGTGGCGGCGGCGAGCCTGGCGGCGTCGGTGGTGCTGCTCGTGGTCGGCAACCGGATCGCGATGCGGGTGCCGCCGGTGAGGGAAGTGGACGTGGTGATCCCGCAGCTGGGCGCGGGCGTCGACGGGCTGCGCGTCGCGGTCATCACCGACACGCACTACGGCCCCCTCGACCGCACCAAGTGGTCGGAGAAGCTGGTCGCCGAGGTGAACCGGCTGCAGGCCGACGTCGTCTGCCACGCGGGCGACCTCGCCGACGGGTCGGTCGCCAAGCGCCGCAAGCAGGTCGACCCGCTGGGCGGCGTGCAGGCCGGCCTCGGCCGTTTCTACATCACCGGCAACCACGAGTACTTCGGCGAAGCCCAGGCCTGGCTCGACCACATGGCGAGCCTCGGCTGGGACACCCTCCACAACCGCAGCACCCTCGTCGAACGCGGCGGCGACCGCATCCTCTTCGCCGGCATCGACGACCCCACCGGCGCGGCCTCCGGACTGCCCGGCCACGGCCCCGACCTGCCCGCCGCCCTCGCCGGCGCGGATCCCGACGTCCCCGTCGTTCTCCTCGCCCACCAGCCCAAGCAGGTCAAACAGGCCCGCAAAGCCGGCGTCGACCTGCAGATCTCCGGTCACACCCACGGCGGCCAGATCTGGCCGTTCCACCTGCTCGTCCGCCTCGACCAGCCCACCCTCTCCGGCCTCACGCCCCACGGCCCCCGCACCCAGCTCTACAACAGCCGCGGCTCCGGCTTCTGGGGCCCGCCGTTCCGCGTGTTCGCTCCCAACGAGATCAGCCTCCTCACCCTCCGCCGCGCCGCCTGACCTGGGCGCCACCGACCTTCGACCGCCCGGCCTGACGCGAGCAACGCCAGGCCGGGCGAAGGCTTCGAAGCGACCCGACCAGGCCCGCCGTCGACGACCTCAACCCGGCCACCACGCCTGACCTGAGCACGGCCGACCGACTGGCCTGACGCGAGCAACAGCAGGCCGGGCAAGTGCTTCCACGCGACCAAGCGATCCGCCGCGCCGCCCGACCGGCCCGGCCCCGCTCGCCCAAAACTGGCCTGACCGCAACTCGGCGAGCACGCCTGACCTGAGCACCGCCGACCCGCGACCCCGGCCCGATCACCGACAGGCCCGCGAGAGCTCCGGCGCGGCCACACGCGACCTCGTCACGCTCAACCCCGGCGCACCTTCGCCTGAAATCACCAACGCCGACCCCCACCGCACCTCTTTCAACTCGCCCCACCGACTAATTTTTTTGTCTTGACAACAACAACCATCGGTGGCAGCCTTCTCCCCAAGCGACCAACCGAGGAGTCCCCACCAAGCGCACCATCAACCACTGAAGGAGGCAAAACCCATGCCCACCACCACTTCCGCCGACGGCACCACCCTCGGCTACACCCGCCTCGGCACCGGGCCGTCGCTCGTGCTCGTCGACGGGGCGATGTGTTACCGCGGCTCGACGCCCAACGACGCCATCGCGAAGGAACTCGCCGGCCGCTTCACCGTCTTCACCTTCGACCGCCGCGGCCGGGGCGAAAGCGGGAACACGCTGCCCTACGACGTGGAGCGCGAGGTGGAAGACGTCGCCGCCGTCGTCAAGGAGGCGGGTGGCGAAGCCGGCCTCTTCGGGATCTCCTCGGGAGCCGTGCTCGCGCTCGAAGCAGCACATCGCGGGGTGCCGACGAACAGACTCGCCGTGTACGAGCCGCCGTTCGTCGTCGACGGGTCGCGCAAGCCTCTCGAACGCGACTACACCGAGAAGCTCGAGCAGGCCGTCAAGGACGACAACCGAGCGGAAGCCGTCCGCCTCTTCATGCGCGTCGGTGTCGAACTGCCCGCCCCGATGGTCGCGATGATGCGCCTCATGCCCGCGTGGCCGAAGCTCAAGCGCGTGGCCCACACACTCCCCTACGACAACGCGGTGATGGACGGCAACCAAGCCGGCCGGCCGCTCCCCGAAGGACGCTGGTCAGGCATCGCCGCGCCCACACTGGTCATCGACGGCGGCAAGAGTCCCCAGTGGATGCGCGCCGGCGTCTCGCAACTCGCCCGGACGCTGCCAGGTGCCACCTACCGCACTCTCCCGGGCCAGACCCACCTCGTGAAGGCCAAGGCGCTCGCCCCCGTGCTTGCGGAGTTCTTCACACCTCGCTGACACCGCGAACGGCCGTACGGCAAGCTGACCGGGTGGCCACGCGAGCGCTGATCTTCGACTTCGACGGAACGCTGGCCGACACGGAAGCCGCGGTGCTGCAGTCGTGGCAGGAGATGTTCCGCGACCACGGCACGGAGCTCCCGCTGGAGGTCTGGCACACGGTGATCGGCACGCAGAACACGGCCGCCACGATGTTCGAGCTGCTGGCCGAGCGCGTCGCGAACATCGACCCCGAGCAGCTGCGCCCGGGGATGCGCGCCCGCGTCCACCAGCTGCTGGAAGCCGAAGGCCCGCGCGAGGGCGTGCTCGGCTACCTCGACGAGGCCGCGAGCCGGAACCTCAAGCTCGGCGTCGCGTCCAGCTCGTCGGGCACCTGGGTCCACGGTCAGCTCGCCCGCCTCGGCCTCGCCGAACGGTTCGGGTCCGTCGAGACCGGCGACCGCCACGCCGCCAAACCGCGCCCCGACACCTATCTCGCCGCGCTGGCCACGCTCGACGTCCCGGCCGACCAAGCAATCGCCTTCGAGGACTCGCCCCACGGCGTGAGCGCCGCGAAGGCCGCGGGCATCCCGACAGTCGCCGTGCCGAACGCCATCACCACCGTGCTCGACTTCGGTCACGCCGACCTGGTGCTGCCGTCGTTCACGGCCAAACCGCTGGCCGAGGTCCTCGATCTCCTGGGCTAGGCCACTTCGGACAGCCGGTCGAGGAACGCCCGCTGCCCCTTCACGAGCTTCACCCGCGCGTCGTCCAGCCCGAACCACTCGACGCGGTCCACCTCCGGGAACTCCTGCTTGCGCCCCGAGCGTGGTGGCCATTCCAGCTCGAACGTCCCCGGCACGACCGCCGCCGGGTCCAGGTCCGCCTCCACAGCCCACGCCGTGACGACCTTCCCCGACTGCCGAACGTCACCCAGCGCGAGCCACTCGCCGTCGGGCGCGGGCAGGCCGAGCTCCTCCGCGAACTCGCGCCGCGCGGCGGCCACCGGCTCCTCGCCGTCCTCGAGCTCGCCCTTGGGCAGCGACCACGCGGCCTCGTCCTTCTTCGCCCAGAACGGCCCGCCCATGTGCGCGAGCAGCACCTCGACCTCGTCGCGCCGGCGGAAGAGCAGCAGCCCGGCGCTGTGTTTGGCAGCCATCGCGACAGTCTGCCGGAACCCGTCCGAAAAAAGTTTCCGCACCCGTGTCGATCCGCGTCGAGCCCGCTCGACGCATCGGCAAAAGGGAAAACACTCGGAGGGAACCGGAAAATGACCACCATCACCCGCACCCAGGCCACCCCGTCCACCGCGTCGGCCACGAAGCCGCAGCTCCTCGAGCGCGTCCGCCCGGTCGTGCTGGCCCTGTTCCGGGTCGTCACGTCGGCCCTGTTCCTGATCCACGGCCTGGCCGGCTTCGGCTTCTTCGGCGGCATCGACGGACAGGGCGGGGCGGTGCCGTTCGGCAGTTTCCCCGGCTTCTGGGCCAGCGCGATCGAAGTGGTCGGCGCCGTGCTGATCCTGCTGGGCGTGGCGACGCGACCGGCCGCGATCGTGCTGTCCGGCGTGATGGCCTACGCCTACTTCACCGTCCACGCGCCCATGGGCCTGCTGCCGATGCAGAACATGGGCGAGCCGGCCGCGCTGTACTCATGGATCTTCCTGACGATCGCCGTCACCGGTCCGGGCGCATTCGCCCTGGGCAACCTGCGCAACCGGGCCAAGAAGGCCCGTCAGTAGCCCGCGACCGCCAGGTCGTTGTACTTCATCACGTGCTCCATGAGGATCGTCAGCACCTGTTTGGTGGACTCCCGCTCACGGGCGTCGCACAGCAAGAGGGGAACGTCCGGGTCGAGGTCCAACGCGGCCCGGACCTCTTCCGTGCCGTAGCGGTACGCGCCGTCGAAGCAGTTCACGCCCACGATGAACGGCAGGCCGCGCCGCTCGAAGAAGTCCACCGCGGCGAAGCACGATTCCAGCCGCCGCGTATCGGCCAGCACCACGGCACCCAGCGCGCCCTCGGCCAGCTCGTCCCACATGAACCAGAACCGGTCCTGCCCTGGCGTGCCGAACAGGTACAGGATCAGCTCGGGGTTGATGGTGATGCGGCCGAAGTCCAGCGCGACCGTGGTGGTGGTCTTCTGTTCCACGCCCGAGAGGTCGTCGACGCCTTCGGAAGCGGTGGTGATCACCTCTTCCGTGCGCAGCGGGGGGACCTCGCTGACCGACCCGACCATCGTGGTCTTGCCGACCCCGAACCCGCCTGCGATCAGCAACTTGACCGCGGTCGCGGTCAGCGCTCGCCGGGGTTCAGAGTTTCCGGATGCCATCGAGAACCGCCTGGAGTACGTGTTTGTTCGGGGCTTCGGTCGGTGGTGCAGCGGTGCGGAACAGCACCAGGTTCTGCTCGATCAGATCACTGAGCAGAACCTTGACCACAGGCAGGGGCAGGTCCACGCGCGCGGCCACCTCGGCGACCGACGTCGGTTTCTGGCACAGGCTCAGGATCTGCGCGTACTCCGGCTCGATCGCGGCCACCTCACGCGCGGTGCGCATGGCGACCACCAGCGTGATCAGGTCCAGCCCGAGCGTGTCCGAGCGGGTGCGCCCGCCCGTGACGGCGTAGGAGCGGACCAGCGGTCCGGCCTCGTCGTCGAACCAGGACTCGTGCCGGCCGCTCATGGCGAGGTCCGCTGGACCACTCCGGCCCGCGGTGCCGCCGTGAGCACCGCGCCGACCCGCTTGACCATCAGGTTCATCTCGTACGCCACGAGTCCCATGTCCGCGTCGGCGCTCGCCAGCAGCGCGAGGCACGCGCCGCGGCCGGCGGCCGTCACGAAGAGGAACGCGTGGTCCATCTCCACCATCGTCTGCCGCACGTTGCCGCCGCCGAAGTGACGTCCGGTGCCCCTCGCGAGGCTCTGGAACGCCGAAGCGACGGCCGACAGGTGCTCACCGTCCTCTTCGGACAGGTTGCTCGACCGGCCGATCAGCAGCCCGTCGGAAGAAAGCACCACTGCCCGCTCGGCACCGGCGACCCGCTTGACGAGGTCGTCGAGCAACCAGTCGAGCTCGTTGACGCCGTTGTTGGCCATCAGTCGCGATCTCCGTACCTGTTGTCGTCGTAGTCGACTTCCGTCTCCCGAGCGCGCCGGGTGCCCTGCTGGAACGCCGTGAGGCGGTTGCGGGCGAGTTCCGGCGTGTCCTCCCGGGCGTCTTGGAGCTCGTGCGCCGGACGGTCCTCGCGCAGCTGGGGCACGAGGTTCTGCTGACGCCGGCGCTGAGGCAGCGCCGGGCGTCCGGGTGCTTCCGGCCGGTGCGGCTGCTGGGGGCGGCCGTTCTCCGGCGCCGGCCGCGGCTCGTGCGCGGGCCACGCCGGCTGGGGCGGGCGAGGCGGGCGGGCGGCACGCGGCGGAGCGGGCTGCTCGACCGGCGGCGCGGGCGGTTCGTACGCGGGCTGTTCCACCGCCGCGACCGGAGCCGCTTCGGGACGCAACCGGGCCGCCCGCCGGCCGACGCGGCTCATGCGCACCGGGTCCTGAACCGGCCGCTCGGGCACCGGCGCCGGGGCCTGATCCTCGGCGACGTCCGGCGCCGCCTCGGCCAGCGGGGCCAGCAGATCCCTGCGCACCAGCACGATCGCGCGTGTGCCGCCGTAGGCCGACTCCCGCAGGTGCACGGAGATGCCGTGGCGCGACGCGAGCCGCGCGACCACGAACAGGCCCAGCCGGGGCTCGTCCGACAGCGCCATGATCCCGAAGTCCGGCGGGTCGGCGAGCATCGCGTTGAACTCGTCCGCCTGCTCCTTCTCCAGCCCGAGGCCCTGGTCCTCGACCTCGATCACCACGCCCTTGCCGACGATGTTGCCGCGCAGCTCGACGCGCGCCTCGGGCGGCGAGAACGACGTCGCGTTGTCGATCAGCTCCGCCAGCAGGTGCACGAGGTCGCCGACCACCGGACCGCGCACGGCGATCGACGGCAGCGCGGCCGTCTTCACGCGCGAGAAGTCTTCGGTCTCGGCCGCCGCGC
The DNA here is from genome assembly GCF_040607795.1 of Amycolatopsis sp. NPDC005232. NCBI lineage: Bacteria > Bacillati > Actinomycetota > Actinomycetes > Pseudonocardiales > Pseudonocardiaceae > Amycolatopsis > Amycolatopsis sp. NPDC005232. The sequence continues at coordinate 77,441 of NZ_JBEXHL010000011.1, forward strand.
CCCGCACCAGCTCCGCCAGGCCGACGGGGTTGCGCCACTGCCGGCCGGGCTGGCCGCCGCCGAGGATGATCAGGTTCTCGGCGTTGCGACGGGCGCGCGTGGACAGGTGGTCGAGCTGGAAGAGCGTGTCCAACTGGTCCGGGTCCTCCTGCTTGCGCTCGGCCGCGTCGAGCACCTTCAGCTGCCGGTGCACGATGACCTGGCTGCGGTGGGCGATGTTGAGGAACACCGTCTTGGTGCCCTCCCTCGTCTTCGCCTCTTCGACCGCGGCGGCGATGGCCGCCTGCTGCGCCTTGTTGAACGCCTCGGCGACCTCGCCGATCTCGTCGTCACCGTGGTCGAGGAAGTGCCCGCCCTCCTCGAGGTCCACGGGCTCGCCCGCCCGCACGCGCTCCACCAGCTCCGGCAGCCGCACCTCGGCCGCGTCGAGCGTGTCCTCCCGCAGCCGCGCGAGGCGCGCGATGAACCGGCGCGACAGGCGCAGCGCGATGAGCACCACGATGATCGCGATGAGCACCGCGGCGGCGCCGGCGATGATCGAGTTGGTGAGCGTGGTGTCGGCGTCGGCGATCGCCGCGTTGGTGGCGGCCGCGCTCTGCGTCACGAACATCGTCATCAACGTGGTGGCGACCTGGTGCGCGGCGTCGCGCCACTGCTGCTGCGGCACGGGCAGCTGCTTTTCGCCCGCCAGGAACGCGTTTTCGACCTGCGTGACGGTGCGCCAGTCCGGTCCGGCCACGAGCTTGTCGTAGCTCGCGCGCACCTGCGGCAGCATCTGCGGCACGGACTGTTCCAGCTGCGCGTGATACGCGCCGATCTGCCCGATGTACGCGCGCTGCTCGTCGCCGTTCAGGCCGCCCGAGGCGAGCCCGGCCGCCGACAGGGCGTCGCTGCGCTGCATCTCCTCGGCGGCGTTGAAGATCGGGATCGCCGACAGGCGCGCGAACGCGTTCTCCGCACCTCGCGCGGCCTGCGCGAGCCCGGCGACGCCCTGCGTGAACTGGTCGATGATCTGGTTGTAGAAGGTGAACGTCTGCAGCAGCGGCAGCTGCCCCGCGTCCACCTGCTGACGCACCTGCGGCACCTTCGCGTACAGCCCGGCGAACGTGGCGATGTTCTGCTTCACGCTCGCGGGCACGGTGTCGTCGTCGGCGAAGTTGCCTTCGAGGATCGAGCTGATCTGCGCGGCCGCCGCGTCGGTCTTCGGCCGCGCGGCCTGCAGCGCCTGACGCGCGCCGCTCTGCCCGGCCAGCAGGCTCATCGACAGCTGCCGCTCCTGCTCGGCGGCGACGATGAACGGGATGCCCGGGCCTTCCGAACTGCGGATCTTCCGCGCGTAGTCGCGCGCCTGCAGCGCGTCGGTGATCAGGTAGCCGGCCAGCGCGACGCCGACGAGCAGGAGAGCGAGACTCGGAATCAACGCGATCGCGAGCACGCGTGATCGAATCGACGAGCCGCGGTTGCGACGAACAGAATTCTGCTTCACCGTGGTCCGTTTTCCTTCCGGCAGTACAAGGTATTCGGGTCTCCCAGGGTTTTCTCACCCGGTTCCGACCAGCCGGATCAACTCACCGTGGTCCATCGCCCGCGACGACGTTAGGCAGGCCGGGCAGCAACGTCAAGTCCGGATGCGAATCCAGGTCACGTTCCCGTGATCCACTCACAACTTCCCGCAGTACTTTGGAAAATCTGCCACGAGAAGGGTGAGCTTGGTCGCACGAGTAATGGGCCGGACGGCGGTGCCGCCGCGACCTGCAACGCGCTATCGGCGAGGTGATCGACATATGGGGAACACCGAAATCATTCGGTGAGGTCCATCACGGAAGGCACGGACAGTCCGTGACGGTCACCTTACGCGCGGCCGTGAACTCCACGCGAGGACGAAAAGGCGTGAAATGGACTACACCGGCCGCGGAATCGCTGTTCGCACCGGCGCGATTACCACTTTTCAGCGCCGAACGCCGTTCGGACTCGAGTCGCCGTCGCGGTGCAGGATGAGCCGCGGCACGTCGGGCCAGTCGGGGTCGTCTTCGTGGTCGGCCCGGCGAGCGGAAACGCCGCGCCGGCCTCGGCGGAGGAGGTCGTGCAGCATCTCCCGGCACGCCCACCCGAGCACGGCCACGGAGCAGACCAGCACCAGCACGAGTGCCGACTCCACCGGGAAGCGCACGAACAGGTCGCCGAATTCGGCGAGCAGAATTCCGATGATCACCCCGACCAGGAGTGTGCCGACATACGAAATCGGCACCTCCCGAACCCGTGCACCGGCCATCGCCGCCCCCTTCGCCCGGCAACCGCGCCGACGTTTCCCGTGCCGCACGAGCACGGGATCGCGCCGTCCGCGGTGCGCCCACCAGCGGAAAAGCAGGGTCCGATCATAGCGGGCAACCACGCGAAACTGTCCCGGTCGCTCACCCGAAGGGGCTATTCGTGGATCCATTCAGCCACGAAAACCGCGATTTTCCGTGAATTCAGTTCGCCTTTTCGTTCAGCTCAGCTCATGCAACGCCGTGACTGCGCGCAGCACTTCCTCGTACCTCGTGTAGAGCGGCGCGAGCCCGAACCGCAGCACGTCGGGCGGACGGAAATCGCCGAGCACGCCGCGTTCGTGCAACGCCGCCATGGTCCGTGGCGCGTCCGGCACCCGCACTGAAATCTGGTGGCCGCGCGCGTGGTCGCGCGGCGTCGGCACGTCGGCGCCGGGCAGCAGTTCGTCGAGGCAGCGCAGGAAGAAATCGCCCAGTGCCAAGCCTTTCGCCCGCAACACGGCAAGATCGACGTCGTCCCACACGTCCAGTGCGGCGTCGAGCGCGAGCAGCGACAGGATGTCCGGAGTGCCCGCGCGCGCCCGCGAAATCCCCGCGCCCGCGCGGTAGCCGGCCTCCATCGCGAACGGGTCGGCGTGCCCGGCCCAGCCCGCGAGCGGTTGGTCGAACGACTCCTGCAGCCGGCTCGCGACGTAGACGAACGCGGGCGCGCCCGGCCCGCCGTTGAGGAACTTGTAGGTGCAGCCCACCGCGTAGTCGACCTCGTGCTCATCGAGCCGCACCTCGATCGCGCCGACGCTGTGGCAGAGGTCCCAGACCACGGCGGCGCCGGCCGCGTGCGCGGCGGCGGTGATCGCGCCCATGTCGTGCAGCCGGCCCGACACGTAGTCGACGTGGTTCACGAGCACCGCCGCCGTCGCCTCACCGCACGCGGCGGGCAGCTCGGCAACCGGCACGCGCCGCACGGCGTGTCCGGTGAGGCGCCCGACCTGCTCGGTGACGTAGCCGTCGGTCGGGAACGTCGCGGCGTCGAGCAGGATCTCGCCGCGGCCCGGGTTCACGCGCACGGCGGCGACGAGCACCTTGAACAGGTCGACACTCGTCGAGTCGGCGACCACGACCTGCCCGGGCGCCGCGCCGACGAGCGGCGCGATGCGCATCCCGACCCGCTCCGGCGCGTCCCACCAGCCGTCGGTCCACGACCGGATCAGCCGGCCGCCCCATTGCTCGCGGACCACGTCGGCGAGCCGCTGCGCGACGTGCCTCGGCGGTGCGCCGAGAGAATTGCCGTCGAAGTACGCGACGGCCGGGTCCAGGTCGAACTCCGCGCGCTTGGCGGCCAGCGGGTCGGCGGCGTCGAGCTCGGCCGCTTCTTCGGCCAGGGTCATACCGGGAACTCGTCGGCGAGGGTGTCCCAGAACATCAGCTCGTAGCTCTGGAACAACCGGGCGTACGTCCGCGCGCGATCCTCGTCGAGCCGCCCGGCGTCGAGCCCGGCCTGGATCGCGGCAAGCGCCTGCTCTTCGATTTCCGGGACGTCGGCGGCGAAGAAGTCGAAGAACGCGCACGCGTCGTCGGAGAAGCCGCCGTCCTCAAAACAGTAGTGCTCACGAATCCCCGCGGCGATGGCAGCGCAGTACCGGCCCCACGCGGCGAAGTTCGCGAAGATCGCGACGGCGACTTCAGCCGCTTCGCCATTCAGCGCCAGCCAAGCGAAGTACGCCGGATATGCCTGACAACCCGCACGCGGCAACTCGGTACCCGGATCATCTCCGGCCGCGGCCGCCAACGCGTCGAGCTTGCCCAGCGCGAGCTGCTCCCCCGGCGCGAGGCCACCGAAGAACTCGCGCGCCCGCGGTTCGTCGGCACGGGCGGCCAGCGCGTGGAAGCTGCGCCAGTCGCTGCGCACAATCCACCGCTCCTCGGCGGCGATCGCGGCGAACACCTCCCGCGGCGCACGGCCGGACACGACGAGCGGCACGAGCCGGTTGTCGTCGTCGCGCGGCGCGAGCTCGCGCTGGATCGCACTCAGCAGTTCACGAGCGGACTGATCACGAGCGGGCACAGGCTCTCCTTCGGAGGGGGCTTCCATTCAAGCAGGATCCGCTGAAGTGGATCTTTTCCTCGAGGCGTGAGGAATAGACCGTTTTGCGTAGTTCACGGTCAGGTCCACGCAGGCACGCGGAGTGGCCGCGATTCTCTATCCACACCGGCCGGGAGCCCCTACAGTGGTCGGTCATCCGCACCACTGGAGGAGGGCCAGCGTTGACCACCCCGCAGTCCGCAGCCGCACAGGCCGAGGGTCAGACGATCCCCCGCCTGCTGCACCACAACGCCACCGAGTACGGCGAACACCCCGCCGTCACCTCGCTCGACCTCGAGGGTCACCCGACGCTGAGCTGGAGCGAGTTCCGCACCGCGATCGCCGAGTTCTCACGCGGCCTGGCCGGGCTCGGCCTCGGCAAGCGCGACCGCATGCTGATCATGGCCGCGAGCAGTCCCGACCACCTGGTCGCCGACCTCGCCGCCGTGCACCTGGCCGCGATCCCGTGCACCGCATACGCGACGCTGAGTCCGGACCAGATCCGTTACGTCGCCCGCCACAGCGCTGCGCCCGTGGTCGTCCTCGGCGGCGCGGGTGAGCTGGAGCGCTGGCTGCCGGTGCTCGACGATCTCCCCGCACTGCGCCACATCGTCGTGATGGACGAGGCCGCCATCCCGGCCGGCGACGAACGGTTCGTTTCGTTCGCGGAAGTGCGCGAGACCGGACGCGCGACGCTCGCCGAAGACCCCGCCGCGTTCGAAGCCGAGTGGCAGGCGATCCAGCCGGACGACCCGCTCGCGATGATCTACACCTCCGGCACCACCGGCGACCCCAAGGGTGTCGTGCTGTCGCACCGCAACGCCGTCCACGAAGGACTCGCGGTGCAGAACCTGCACGACGCGCCCATGCACGCCAAGAACATCGCCTACCTGCCGCTGGCGCACATCGCCGAGCGTGAGCTGTCGATCTACCTGCCGCTGCTGTGGGCGGGCCACGTGCACACCGTCGCCGACGCCGCCGGTGTCGTCGCCGCGCTCGGGCAAGTGCACCCGGAGAGCTTCTTCGGCGTGCCGCGCGTGTGGGAAAAGATGGTGGCGGGCATGAAGAACATGCTCGGCGGCGTACCCGAGGACCGGCGCGAGGCGCTGCTCTCGGCCAACGCCCTGCTACAGGAGGGCTACAAGCTGCGCTCCGACGGCAAGGAGGTGCCGGCCGAGCTCGCCGAGCGCATCGCGAAGACCGACGAAACCGTGCTCGCCCCCGTGCGCGCGCTGCTCGGTCTGGACAAGGTGCTCGTCGCCTCCAGCGGTGCGGCGGCCCTGCCGGTGGAGGTCCTGTACTTCATCGCCGGCCTCGGCGTGGAGATCCAGGAGGTCTGGGGCCTGTCCGAGACGACCGGCGCCGCCACGTCGAACAGCGCCGGCGGCTTCCGCGCGGGCACCGTCGGCAAGCCGCTCGAGGGCGTCGAGGTGAAGGTGGCCGAAGACGGCGAGCTGCTCGTGCGCGGCCCCATCGTGTTCCTCGGCTACCTGCAGGAAGACGGTTCCATCGCCGATGCCACCGACGCCGACGGCTGGTACGCCACCGGCGACATCGGCACCATCGACGAAGACGGTTTCGTGCGGATCACCGACCGCAAGAAGGAACTGATCATCACCTCGAGCGGCAAGAACATCGCCCCCACCCACATCGAGGGCCTGCTCAAGGAACACCCGCTCATCGGCCAGGCCGTCGCCATCGGCGATGACCGCCCGTACGTCACCGCCCTGATCGTCCTCGACGACGAGATCGCCCCCGGCTGGGCCTCGGCCCACGGCATCGAGGCGTCCGGCATCGACGAGCTGGCTGCCCACGACCAGGTGCTCGCCGAGATCGAACGCGCGGTGGAATCCGCCAACAGCCGCCTGGCGCGCATCGAGCAGATCAAGCGCTACCACCTGATCACACAGGCGTGGACGCCCGAAACCGGCGAGCTCACGCCCACGCTGAAACTCAAGCGCCGCGTCATCAACGAGCGCTACGACGCCGCGATCAAGGACCTCTACACCGCCACCACCCCGGCGTCCTGATCGCCGGCCCCGGGCGGTTCGGATGAGCACCGCCCGGGGTGGGTCGTCAGGCGATCCGGCTGCTGTCCGTCCACTTTCTCAACCGCGGCGGCACCCGCTTCTCGAGCCCGTAGTTCTCCAGATGCGCCGAAAACACCTCGTCAAAGGCGTTCTGCACCGTCTCCGTGTCCCACACCTGCCGCTCGAGGATCGGCTGCTTCAGGAACGGCTGCCCCATCACATGCAGCTGCGGCCCGTTGCACCGGATCATCTGCCCGGTGATCCCCGCCGACCCATCCCCGAGCAGGAACAACACCACCGGCGCGATCCGGGACGGCGTCCGCTCCGGCGGACAAGCCCGCAACGCCCGCTCCGACTTCCACACCATCCGCGTGTGCGCCACCGGGCACACCGCGTTGGCCCGGATCCCGTGCTCCTCCAGATCCAGGGCCCACGAATACGTCAACGAAGCAACCGCGCCCTTCGAAGCCGCGTACACGCCGAGCTTGCGCTGCCCCAGCGAAGCGCCCGACGAAATATTCACGATGGACCCGTGAATCCCCCCGGCGACCATCGCCTTGATCGCCGCCAGCCCCGTGTACATCACACCCAGGACGTTGACCTCGACCAGCTCCCTGGCCTGGTCGACGTTGTCGTCCCACGGCAGGGACTCGTAGTTGAGCCCGGCGTTGTTGACCAGGCCGTCGATCCGCCCGAACTCGCCCACGCACAGGTCCACGATCGCCTGGGCCTGTGCCGGGTCGGCCACGCTGTGTCCACTCGCGACGGCCCGGCCGCCGTGCTGCCGGATCGTCTCGGCCGTGCGCTCGGCGAGCCCGGCGTCGACGTCGTTGACCACCACGGCCCCGCCCGCGCGGGCCACGTGCACGGCGAACGCCTCACCGAGTCCCCGGCCGGCGCCTGTGACGACCACGGCCTTGTCCTGCATGAGCCTGTCCATAACCCTCTCCCCACTCCCAGGCACCGGCGGGGCGAGGGGTCGCTCCGCCGGGCTCATTTCCAGTGTTGGGCCATTCGGCACGGGATACAGGGCGACGGCGACGAACGGTGTCCGTCCTGCGACGAGCGAGTCACGCACGATCAGTCCTCCGGTACCTCCGGACTGGTCAGCACCGACCGGGAATGGGTTCCGCCCGGCCTGGTCGGGGCCCCCTTGAACAGCCCAACCCGGGAGAACGCTGGTTCTACTGTTCGCCCGCGCGTAATCAGCGGCATACTGATTGTTGTCCCGCTGCCGGGACCTGTGACTCCCTCGGGGTCGCCGTCACAGCCCAGGCAGAATGCCCACCGGACACGTTCACCCGATCGGGGAGGGGGAAGTGGTCACCCTGTGACGACCCACGCCACGCCACGGCTGACGGCACCACTGCGGAACGTCGAGTACCGCGTTCTGTGGGCGGCCGAGGCCATTTCGAGCGCGGGCGACCAGCTGGCGAAGGTAGCGCTCGCCATCCTCGTCTACAACCGCACCGGCTCGGCCCTCTGGGCCGCCGTCGTCTACGCCCTCACGTTCCTCCCCGCGCTGGCGGGCGGGCTCGGGCTGTCCTTCCTCGCCGACCGCTACCGGCGGCGCGCGGTGCTGAGCGTGAGCGCCGCGGTGCAGGCGGTGCTCGTGGGGCTGATGAGCCTGCCGGGCATGCCACTGGCCGTGCTGTGCAGCCTGCTCGTGGCCGTGCAGCTGGCCGCATCACCCGCCAACGCCGCGCAGAACGCCATCACGCGCGAAGTGTTCACCGACGACGAGATCTACCTGCGCAGCCAGGACCTGCGCGGGATCACCACCAACACGGTGATGCTGGTGGGGCTCGCGGGCGGCGGCCTCCTGGTGACGTTCGTGGGCACGTCGTGGGCGCTGGCGATCGACGCCGTGAGCTTCGCCGTTGCCTCGCTCATCGTGCGCGTGTGGGTGCACGATCGCCCGGCCGCGGGCGGCGAGCAGACGACGTGGTTCGGGGCCACGCGGTTCGTGTTCGGACAGCGCAGGCTGCGGGTGCTGATCGCGCTGTCGTGGCTGGTCGGGCTCGCGGTGGTCCCCGAAGGGCTCGCGGCTCCGCTGGCGGAGCAGCTCGGCGCGTCGTCCACGGCCGTCGGCTGGCTGCTGGCTGCCGACCCGCTGGGGTTCGTGGCCGGTGCCTACTTGCTCTCGAAGTTCGCGTCCGCCCAGGTCAGGCTGCGTCTGCTGGGCATCCTCGCGACGACGTCGCTGGCCCTGCTCGCACTGTTCCTGCTCCAGCCGAACCTGGCGCTGGCTCTCGTGCTCCTCGCACTGGCGGGTGCGATGGGCGCGTACATCATCACGGTCACCGCGACGTTCGCCACCTGGGTGCCGAACGAGCTGCGCGGCGGCGCCGGAGGGCTCTACCGCACCGGGCTGCGGGTCGCGCAGGGAGTCGGGGTCGCACTGGGTGGGGTGGTCGCCCAGGTGACCGGGTCCGCGGTCACCGCCATCGCGCTCGCCGGTCTGCTCGGCGTGGCGCTGGCCATCCCCACCGCCTTCTCATGGACCCGGGTGCGGCACGCGGTCGCAGCCGATACCGGGCTCTGAGTCGTGGCCGGCTCGTTCACCGGCCGGGGCGATCCGGTTCTGACCACCGGATCGAAGTCTCGGGGTGCGTCTTGTTCTCAGGCTTCGCGGTCACGCATCGCGACTCTCCTTTGCTCTCGCTGTCACGAACTCTTGGTTGCCGGTCACCGGAATCACGCCTCGCGGTCACGCACGGTCGGACACCTCCTCGAACTGAGTGCACTGACAATTTCCGGGCAAACAGACAAGAACGATTCAGGCTTCGCGGTCGCGCATCGGGAAAACACCTCCTGGAGGGCACGGCTCAGCGACTGGCGTTGCAATTCGCATTCAGGGTTCACCAGCCATCGGGGGAAGGCACCTCCGGGTAAGAGGCACACGGTTGGACGGAACACGAATTCAGCCCTCGCGGAGGGCCCACCGCCGGGAAGTCGGTGAGTGCGATGATACCGGTAAGCGATAACAGCACCACAGTGGATACCACCAGACCCGCATCACCCGAGAGACCGGAGGAGGCCGAGCCCGATGCCCGAGAACGGACACGCGCACGGTGAACCGACGGACTCCAATCACGGGGTACCCACACCCTCCCATGATCACGCGCCGAAGTCCCAAGATTCTTCCGGGGATGCACACAGTGATACACAAAAAGCAACCGCGCGATCGCAGGGTGTCGGCAAACGGCTCGGTGAGTTGATTTCCGGCAATCCCGTGCGGTCGTGGGATCTGTGGACCAAGCCGCGGCCGATGATCGTTTTCCTGCTTTCGTGGGAAGCGCTTGCCGTCGGCCTGCTGACGTACGGGATCGTCACCGGCGGGCCCACCACGGCCCTGGACTGGGCCCGATTCGGCATCCTCGCCGTGTGCGCCACGGTGCACATCCAGCTCACGCGCCGGCAGGAGGAGCGACGGCGCAACCGCGTGACGGCCGTCCACATCGACCTGTCGGGGATCTGGGTGTTCCCCGGCGCACTGCTGCTGCCGATCCACTTGACACTGCTGCTGATCGTCATCGTCCGCGGGCAGCGGTGGTTCAACTCGCGGCGGCCTCCGCACAAGTTCGTGTTCACCTCGTTCACGCACGCCGTGTCGGCCTTGGCGGCGCACCAGCTCTACCAGACTTTCGCCTCGGCGGAGCTCGAGAACCTCTCCCCGGGCAATTCACTGAGGCTCTTCGGCATCCTCATGCTGGTCGGCTTTTGTTACGCGGCACTGCAGGCGATCGTCATCGGCAGCTTGCTCGCACTGGGCGGAACTTCCGCCCCGACGCTGAGCAACGTGCTGGGCACCAAGGATGACAACCTGCTGGAGCTCTCGACCATCGGTCTCGGCACGATCGCCACGATCCTCCTGGTGAACTTCCCGCCGGCGATCGTGATCCTGGTGCTCATCACCGTGCTGGGCAACCGGCTCGCCGAGATCAACCAGCTGCAGTCCGAGGCGCGCACGGACCCGAAGACCGGCATCTTCAACGTGCGCGGGTGGTCCGAATCAGCCGACCGCGCCTTGACGCGAGCCGCGCGCAACAACGAAATGCTGGCGCTGCTGATGATCGATCTGGACCATTTCAAGTGGATCAACGACACCTACGGCCACCCCGCGGGCGACGACGTCCTGCGCACCGTGGCCCAGACCTTGGACGACATCACGCGCCCCAGGGACATCATCGGCCGCTTCGGCGGCGAGGAATTCCTGATCCTGCTGCCGGACGTGGACCAAACGGCCGCCAAGGTCGCGGCCGAACGGATCCGTCTCGCGATCGCCGAACAGCAGATCGTAACCACCGACAAACGCGGCGGGCGCGCCCGCATCACCGGTCGGACCACCTCGATCGGAGTGGCACTGCTCGGGCCGAACGGATCGACGGTGGAACAGTTGCTTCACGCGGCCGACGCCGCCGTGTATGCCGCGAAGGAAGGCGGCCGGAATCAAGTCCGGTTCGCCGACGCGGATCCGCCGCCGCGCGTGGCCTGAGCGAAATCGCCCCGCCACCAATTGCGATTAATCGCGTTGGACCGGCTAGCTCTCGAAAACGGCGGGCAAATTCAGCCGGAGCTTGCTCTCCGTGACTGGAAGTCGCAAAAAGGGGACTGTGATGCAATTCACTACCCCCTGAAATGTGGTGCCCGGCCCGAACCCGGGGAGATCCCCACCCCTTCCGGGGGTCATCCCCATGCCGCCGCCCGGGCGGGGCTGGCACCCTTGAGCGCATGCCCGCCTCCGACGACCGTCCTCCGGCCGCCGCTCGCGCCCGCCGTCCCTGGTCGACGTCGGGCTGGCTGCTGCTGGTGCTCTTCGTCGTCTTCGGCTTCGGGCTCATCGCCTCGCGCCCGGCGTCACCGCCGGACCAGGGACCGCCGACCGGCGACGTGCTGGCCGCGCAGAACGCCATCGCCGCGCTGACCCACCCCGGCCCGCAGCCCACCGCGCTCGCGCTCCTGCCCAAGGACTTCACCGCCGTCAGCGGCGTGACGCCGGGTGCGCTGGCAGCACGCGACGGGACCGTTCGCGCCGTCCACGTCGACGGCGGGTGCTCCACCCCGTGGGGCGACGACAACACCAAGTGGGACTACGCGGTGCCGTGCAAGGCCCACGACCTGGGCTACGACCTGCTGCGCTACGCGGACAAGAAGGGCCACCCGCTCGACCAGAGCGTGCGGGCCTCGCTCGACGCGCGGCTGTCGCAGGACATGCACCACGCGTGCGTGGTGAACCCGATGGGCTCGCCGGGCACCTGCCAGGTCGTCGCCACGCTCTACTCCGCCGGGCTCGTCGTGAACTCGTGGCACCAGCGGTGGGGACCGCCGGTCGCCGACCCGATCGGGCCGATGGTCGCCGGCGTCCTCGTGATCGGCTGCCTGCTCGTGTTCCGGCTGCGCGGCTGGCACACGGCCCGGCGCGCCACCCCGCGACCCGCTCGCGCCGCGACCGGTCCCCCCACGCGCTGGGCCGTGCTCGGCGCCGCCTCGGCCGTGCTGCTCGTGCTCGGCGAATCGGCGACGGCGCTGGCCGACTGGGCGGGCGCGCCCGAGTCCGCGTGGTGGCCGCTGACGTGGCTCGCGCAGCTCACGCCGCTGCTGTTCTTCGCGGGCGGCTACGCGAACGTCACCGGCTGGCTGGCCGAACGTGACCGCGGCTACCGCCACTACCTCGCCGAGCGCGCGAGCCCGCTGCTCCGCCCCGCGTTGATCTTCGCCGTGGTCGCCCTGCTCGTCCCGCTGGCGCTGGAGCTGCTCGGCATCCCCGCAGGCACGAACGCGACGGTCATGCGGATCGCGCTGCACCCGCTGTGGCTGCTGGGCGTGTACCTGCTGACGATCGTCTGCGCCCCCGCGCTGCTCGCGCTGCACCGTCGCGCCGGGCTGTGGTCGGTGGCCGGCCTGCTGGCGCTCGTCGTCACGGGCGAGGCCACCGCGGCCTGGTCCGGCTCGCCGCTGCCCGGTTACGGCGCCACCCTGGCGCTCGCGCTGCTGGCCCAGCAGGTCGCGTTCGCCCACGCCGACGGGGTGCGGCTCCCCCGGCCGGTGCTGGCGGGCGCCGCCGTGGCCGGGGTCGGCGCGCTGGCCGTGGCCACCTTCGCGCTCGGCGCGTCGCCGATCCTGCTGGGCAGCCCGGGTGCGCCCGCCGCGTTGTCAGCGCCGCCGTGGGAGGTCCTGCTGCTCGGCGTGACACAGCTCGGCTTGGCGGGCCTGCTCGGCGGACGGCTGGTGCGCGTCGCGGCGCGGCCGCGGGTCAGCCGTGCGACCGGGTTCGTGCTGCGGGCGCCGATGAGCCTGTACCTGGCGTTCCTGGCGGCGATGCTGCTGCTCGTCGCCGTCGTCTACCTGCCGGGCCCGATCGCCGACGGGCTGAGCTGGCTCGTGAAGCCGCGCACCGCGATGGCGATCGCGCTTCTGCTCGTGCCGGCGGGGTGCGTGTTCTGGTGGTTCGAACGTCACCCGCGCGGCCACGGCGAACCCGCACCGCCCCCGCCGAGACCCCGCACGGCCACCGGCTGGCGGCCGGTGCTGCTCACGAGAGCGGCCGCCGCGCTCGGCATCGGCTACGCGACGCTCGGCGTCTTCGGGCTCGCGCTGGCCCGCTTCGGCGACGTCGCCGCCGACGCCGATTTCCTCGGCCTGCACCTCGACCCGGTGCAGAGCCTCGTGCACCTGCTTCTCGGCGTGCTCCTGCTGCACACCGTCCGCACGGGCGCCACCGCGTCGGCGGGCACGTGGTTCGTCTGCGCGCTCGCCTGCGGCCCGGCGCTGATGGTCTCGTCGGCCGGCACGCCGACCGTGGTCCTGCACGCGGCGACGGCGGTGTTTGCGCTGGTCGCGGCCGTTTCGTGCCTGGTTCCCCGGCGCCGTGCTGCGAGCGCGACTTCTTGACGAGAAACTCGAACCGCGACACGCACACAACCGGCCAGGCGAACGCGCCCGTTTTGGCGGACCATGGGTGGTGCAGGCCACACCGGCCGGGGGAGGTGCGAACCCGCCGCAACCCCGTCCCGGCACCATGCGTCTTCAAGGTCCGGGGAACCGGACAGAGGTAGGCAGAAGGACGAGCAGAAGGAGCGGACCGCGTGGATCACCCGCCTCGGAACGGGCAAGGCGACCGACGCCCCGCCCGCCCCTGGCAGGACCCGCCGGGGCGCGCGAGCGGACGCCGGGTGCCGCCTCCCGCGCGTGACCGCGCCGGGCCCCGCGACGCCGAGCACCGCCCTTCGCGTCCGCCGCAGCGCCGGTCCGGCCCACCGCCGCGGCGCTCGAGCCGGCGCAGCTCGCACCGCGGCGCGAAGATCACCCTCGCCGTGGTGTCGCTGCTGGTCATGGCCTTCACCGGCTACGCGTGGGCGTCGCTGCAGGGCCTGGTCAACGGCCTGAACTACGCCGACGTGATCAACCCTCAGTCAGGCGGTGACCAGCCCGCCGACGGCGCGCGCGACATCCTGATGGTCGGTCTCGACAGCCGCACCGACGCACAGGGCAACCCGCTCTCCCCGCAGCTGCTCGCCCAACTACACGCGGGCGAGGCCGACGGCGAGCTCAACACCGACTCGCTGATCTTCGTGCACATCCCGAACGACGGCAGCAAGGCCGTCGCGATCTCGCTGCCGCGCGACTCGTACGTGAACATCCCCGGCTTCGGCGAGCACAAGATCAACTCCGCGTACCCCCGCGCGATGCTGCAGGCGCGCAAGGATCTGCAGCAGCAGGGCGTGACGGACCCGAAGGAGCTCGACGTCAAGGCCAACCAGGCCGGCGCGAAGGAGCTCATCACCACCGTCGAGGCGCTCACCGGCTCGACGATCGACAACTACGCGGCGATCAACCTGCTCGGCTTCAGCGAGATCACGCAGGCCATCGGTGGCGTCGACGTGTGCCTCAACGACAACGTCGACGACTCCTACTCCGGCGCGAAGTTCACCAAGGGCGTGCACACGATCTCCGGGGTGCAGGCGCTGGAGTTCGTCCGGCAGCGCCACGGCCTGCCGCGCGGTGACCTCGACCGGGTGGTGCGCCAGCAGGTGTTCATGGCCGGGATGGCGCGCAAGGTGCTCTCGGCCGGCACGCTCACCAACCCGGGCAAGCTCAACGCGCTCATCGACGCCATCAAGAAGTCGGTGGTCCTCAACCAGAACTGGGACATCTTCAGCTTCGCCCAGCAGATGAAAGGCCTCACCGGCGGACAGCTCGAGTTCCGCACGATCCCGGTGGAGAACGTCGCGTACAAGACGCCCAGCGACGGCGACGCCATCAAGGTCGACCCGCAGGCCGTGAAGAAGTTCGTGCAGGGCCTCGCCGGTCCGCAGCCCGGCCAGCAGGCTGGTCAACAAGAACAGGCGCCGCCGGCGAACGACGCGAACAAGGGCGTCACCGTCGACGTCCGCAACGCTTCGGGCCGCACCGGCCTGGCCGCGAGCGTGTCGAAGCAGCTCACCGGCAAGGGCTTCACCGCGGGCGACACGGCCAACGCGACCTCGCGCAAGACCACCGTGATCTGGGTGCCCTCCGGCGGCGAGGACTCCGGCAACGCCGTGGCCGACGCGCTCGGCACCAAGGCCACGGTGCAGGAGGACAAGAGCGTCGGCGCCGGTCACGTGATGGTGTTCCTCGGCTCGGACTACCAGCCGAGCGCCGACAACGCCGGCTCCGGTGCGCCGGCCGGCTCGGCCAACGCGCCCGCGTCGACCCCGGCACCCCCGCCGGCCGCCGGCGACGACCAGAAGCCGATCACGGCCGACGGCGTTCCCTGCGTCAACTGACCTGTTCAGCGCACCGCGGTTCGTCCGTTCGGAGCAGTCTGCGAAATCGTCACCAAAGACTTGCCCGAAACCGCGTAAGGAAAAGCGCACTGCCCACTTTCATACACGTGAGACGCGCACGCGTTCGCAGTCACGAGAGCGGATGCCGCGTGTGAGAGCGTGAGCAGGGCAGGGGACGAGGAAGTGGTGATCGACGCTGAGCACTACCAGCGGATACTCGGTGACGAGCTCCGCAAGCTCCGGCGCAGGCGAGGCTGGACGCGCAAGGAGTTGAACACGCATCTGCAGAGTGAGATCTCCCTGCAGACGCTGGCGACGTACGAGCTGGGCACGCGGCAGTGTTCCGTGGTGCGCCTGGTCGAGCTGTGCGTCGCGATGGACGAGCTGCCCCAGGACCTGCTGGCCAAGGTTCACCGGCGCGTGTTCGTGGAAGAGCCCGGACGTGTGCGGGTGGACCTGCGGCGAGTGGTGGCCGAGGCCTCGCCCGAACTGCTGCCGCTGCGCCGCTGGGCCGAGGACCGGCTGCGCCGCGGCGATCCGGGAGCCGGCGCGACCACGGTGAGCTCGGGCCCGGCCGAGGTGTCGCTCGACCTGGCCGCGCTCGAGCGGATGGCCGAGCTGTGCGACCTGCAGGTCGTCGACCTGATCAGCCATCTGCGCAAACTCGCACCCGCCTGAGCCACGGGCGGAGCTGACCCGGGCCGTTTCGCCGGTCCCGGCCGGGGGCTTTCGCGTTGTCGAGGGTCGCGAAAGCCCCCGCCCTCTCATCCCTGATCCGAGCACGCCCACCGCCGTCCGTGGGCTTGTTCGGCGCGCCCTCCTGCCCTCCCCACAAGCTACGAAGGGGACTTTCGCGCCTCCTCCCCTGCCGCGAAAGTCCCCTTCGTACCCCTTTTGTGCCCTGCCCTGTCAGCCGAGCAGTTCGTAGTCCTCCCGGCGGACCGTGCGCGTGTCGAGCCAGTACCGCCACGTGAAGCCGGGCCAGATCGTGCGGTTCACGCCCTTCGCGTCGAGGTACCAGCTCTTGCAGCCGCCCTGCGTCCAGATCCCCTTCGCGAGCTTGCGCTGCACGTCGGTGTTGAACGCCTCCTGCACCTGTGGCCGCGCGTCGATCGCGCGGTCGCCCGCCAGCCGCAGCGCCTGCGCGATGTAGGAAATCTGGGACTCGATCATGAACACCACGGAGTTGTGGCCGAGTCCGGTGTTCGGGCCGAGCAGGAAGAACAGGTTCGGGAACCCGTTGACGGTGACGCCGAGGTGCGTGCGCATCCCTTCGGCCGCCCACTCCTTGGCGAGGTTGCGCCCGTCGCGGCCGACGATCTCGAGCGTGTCGAACGCGTCGGTGACATGGAAGCCGGTGCCGTAGATGATCACGTCGACCTCGTGCTCCACGCCGGCGGCGTCGACCACGCTGTGCTCGCGGACCTCGGCGACACCTTCGGTGACCACGTCCACGTTGTCCCTGGCCAGGGCCGGGTAGTAGTCGTTGGAGATCAGGACGCGCTTGCAGCCCATGGTGTAGTCGGGCGTCAGCTTCGCGCGCAGAGCCGGGTCGGCCACGGCCTGGTCGATGTTGCGCTTGGCGATCCGCTGGCCGAGCTGCATCACCCACGGCTGGCCGTTGAAGCCGATGGCGCGGGCCTCGAGCATCCAGTACAGGACGTCGCGATAGGCGCGCTGCGCGAGCGGGACCGCCCTGAACAGGCCGCGGGCCCAGCCGGGCATGTCGTGGTCGGCCTTCGGCATCACCCACGGCGGGGTGCGCTGGAAGAGCGTCAGGTTCTCGACCTGCCCGACGATCTGCGGCACGAACTGCACCGCGCTCGCGCCCGTACCGACCACGGCGACGCGCTTGCCGGTGAGGTCGACGCCGTGGTCCCACTGCGCGGAGTGGAACGCCGGCCCGGCGAAGTTCTCGATGCCTGGCAGGCGCGGGATCTGCGGCCGGTGCAGCGCGCCGACGCCCGCGACCAGGGCCTTGGCGACGAACTCGTCGCCCGACTTGGTGGTGACGTGCCAGCGGTTCTCGTCGGCGTCCCAGCGCGCGCCGGTCATCTCCTGGCCGAAGCGCAAAAAGCGGCGCAGGCCGTACTTCTCTGTGACGCCGCGCAGGTAGCTCCAGATCTCGGGCTGCGGCGAGTAGGCGCGCGACCAGCCGGGGTTCTGCTCGAAGGAGAACGAGTACATGTGCGACGGGATGTCGCAGGCGCAGCCGGGATAGCTGTTGTCGCGCCAGGTCCCGCCGACGTCGTCGGCCTTCTCGAGGATCACGAAGTCTTCGCGGCCGTCCTTACGCAGCTGGATGGCCATGCCCAGGCCGGAGAACCCGGTCCCGACCACGATCACCCCGGTCTCGGTGCGGTTGCCCATGCGCCCTCCCGTTTAGTGTTACTCGAAGTCCATCCTACTTGGAGTAGGTTACCGGCGGTAGAGTGTTCTCGTGACCACCGCGAAACGCAAGCGCGTGCCCCGGGCCGAGCGCGAACGGCAGATGATCGAGGTCGCCGAACGAGTGTTCACCGAGCGCGGCTACGGTGCGGCGTCGATGGACGAGATCGCCGAGCTCGTCGGCGTGTCGAAGCCGATGCTGTACGAGTACTTCCACTCCAAGGAAGGCCTGCTGCTCGCGTGCATCCGGCAGTCGCGGGCGGCGCTGCGCGAGGTGACCGAACAGGCGACAGTGGGCGCGGTTTCCGCCGAGGACGCGCTGCGCCGCGGGCTACTGGCGTTCTTCGTCTTCATCCGCGACCGCCGGGAGGCCTGGTCGCTGCTGCGTCACGAGATGGCATTGATCGGCACGCCGGCGGCCGACGAGATCGAGCAGACGCGGCGGCAGCAGACGGACCTGATCGCGGGCTTGATGAGCGGCCGCTTCGAGGACTCGGACGAGCTGCGCGCCGAAGCGTCGGCCGAGTTCGTGGTCGGCGCGTGCGAGCGTCTCGCGATCTGGTGCGAGCGCTTCCCGGACGTGACACCCGAGATGGCGACCGACTACGCCATGAACATGCTCTGGTTCGGACTGTCACCACGCGCCCGCTGAGGTGCGCGTGAAAATGCACGCGCACTAGGCCATTCGGTCGTCACTCAGTGCGAATCCGCTCCCGTGTCTTGTGACACAGAGTTTCTTTACGGTATCGAGAACCCTGTAGAAAGACTGATGGACAGTCGCGGGTTGCGCGGGGGCGCAGAAATCACGTCATGAGTGTGCGGTGGCCGAGTCTCGGCCAGTGACGCATGCTGATGGCGAGAGGGGTGAGGTAGTGGTGGAGACGATCACAGCGGCGTACGCGCACGAAAACGACGACTGGACGATCACCGTCAGCGGCCGCGGCGGGGCACGGACCGCGAAGGCGCCGGGCATCATCGCCGCGCGTGACCGCGCGGACCAGCTCGTCGACGAGCTCGCCCCGGACGGGCGACCCACGGTCGTGCACCTGCTCAACGGGAGCGCCCTGGAGTTCACAAGCTCCTACATGACCGCGCGGCTCACCCTGCCGGACATCGAGCCGCTGGAGGTGCCGCCGTCGGGATCTTCGAAGCCGGCTGTTGCCGCTGCCGCCGCTTCGGCCTCGGCTGGCGCTCCCGCTTCGGTTGGCGCTCCCACTTCGGCTGGTGCTCCCACTTCGGTTGGCGCTCCCACTTCGGCTGGTGCTCCTGCCGCGGCCAAGCCTCAGCTTCCGCCGAGCAAGCAGCTGCCGAAGGAAGTCGAGGACCGCAAGGCCGAGGAGACGCCCGCCGTCCCCATCTCGAAGCCAACGGTCTCCCCGCGCGCCTGACACCGCCGCGCCTTCACGCCGGGCCAGTTGTCGCTTTGTCGATCTTTCATCCCTGCATACGTCTGAGCGGACCCGTCTCCGGGCCCGCTCAGACGTATCGGTGGATCAGCGGAACAGCTTACGGACCAGCAGCGCCAGGATCAACGCCCCGACGCCGATGAGCGGGTACTTGACCTTGGGGTTGTCCAGCTTCGCGCGGATGCCGTTCTTGGCCTGGTCCGCGAGCTTCTGGGGGTTGGCCTTGGTGCCCAGCTGGTCGAGCGTCGCCGTCAGCGCCGTCCTGGCCTGCTCGATCTCACGCTCGATGGTCTCGGGGTCGCGAGCCACGTGCCCTCCTCGCCGCGTCGGACTGTAGGCGCCCACGTTAGAGGACGACACCCCCCTCACGGCCACTGGCCACGCCGAGCCACCCCGAACGTGGCGCGCGCTACGATTCACCAGGCTTTCGCGGGGCCGTAGCCCAATTGGCAGAGGCACACGGTTTAGGTCCGTGCCAGTGAGAGTTCGAGTCTCTCCGGCCCCACAATCCCGAGGTTGTCGCGTCAGCGGTGGTGCACGCGAAAGCGCAGGTGGGTCACGCCCACGCCTTCGACGACCTCGACGCGCTCGAGTTCGGGCTTCGCGGTGGTGATGTTCTCGAAGTAGCGCACCCCTTCGCCGAGGAAGACCGGCACGAGGTCGATCCGCAGTTCGTCGAGCAGGCCGAGGTTCAGGCACTGCTGGGCGATGGCGGGACCGGAGACACCGACGTTGCCGTCGCCCGCGGACTTGGCCTGCTCGATCGCGTGCGCGACGTTCGAGACGAACGTGAAGGGTGCCAGCTGTTCGCGGGGCCAGTCGGCCGGTGGCGGGCGGTGGGTGACGACGAAGGCCTTGCCGCCGCCGGGTGGGTTGCCGCCCCAGCCGTGGGTGTACTCGAAGACGCGACGGCCGCACACGAACGCGCTGCGCGCCGCGTCTGCCATGAGCCGCGTCAAGTAGTCCGCACTGGCTTTCGCGACGCGGAACTTGACCGGGTAGCCGACCATCGGCACCTCGACGTCGCCGCCCTGGTACCAGTCGAAGAGGGGGCCGACGCTGTTGTCGCGGCGCGCGACGAAGCCGTCGAGGGACATGCAGAAGCTCGCCATGGTCACGGCCATCTCATTCGCCCTTCTCGAGCACGGTGTCGAGGCGCTCGTACGACTCGGTGATGCCGTGCTCCATGCCGCTCTCCACGGCCGCGTCACGGGCTTCCACGGTGAGGAAGACCGACCGGCTCCGCAGGCGGGTCCGCCCGCCGAGGTCAGTGAAGGTGGCTGTCTCGAGGCTGACCTGGCCGGGTGCGCCGTCGAACTCAAAGGTCTGGACGATCCGCTCACCGGTGACCGCGTGGAACACGCCGCGGAAGCCGAACTCGCCCCGATCATTGCGGTGGACGTAGCGATAGCTGCCGCCGGAACGGGCGTCGTATTCGATGATCTTCATCTCCATGCCGCGCGGCCCGAGCCATCTGGCGACGAGCTCGGGGTCGGTGTGCGCCCGCAGCACCTTCTCCCGGGAGGCGGCGAACTCGCGGGTGACTTCGACGAACGGGGTGCCGGGCTGCGCGGTGATCGTGGTGCCTGTCATGACTGTTCCTCCAGGGTGTCCAGGACGGCGTCGAGGCGCCGGTAGGCGCGTTCGGTGGCGAGCCGGTAGGTGTCGATCCAACTGGTGAGGGCTTCGAGCGCGGCCGGTACGAGGTGACAGGGCCGGCGCTGACCGTCGCGGCTGCGCGTGATCAGGCCCGCCTGTTCGAGCACCTGCACGTGCCGGGAGATCGCCTGCTTGGTGATCGCAAAGGGCTCGGCGAGCTCGTTGACGGTCGCCTCACCCCGCGACAACCGCGCGACCAGCGCCCGGCGCACGGGGTCACCGAGTGCGGTGAACGCCCGATCCAGCTCGGCGTCGTCAACTGACATCTTTATCAACCATTCTCTTTATCAAGCTACCTGTTGACTATAAGAAGGGTCGCCGCCGCCGGCAAGAGCAGGTGGCTCACCGGGAACCCGGACGTCGAACAGAGCGGTGATCCGGTCGGGGATCACCGCCCCGTTCAAGTGATTGGTCGGTAGCGGCTCAGGAGCAGCACTCCGACGATGCGTCCACCCTCGCGATCGCCAACCCGATCCCCGCCGTCGCCTGCATCGCCAGTGGGCTCCTGCACATCGGCGGGCCGGATCGGCGTGACTGCGAGCTTCGTGGTGTCGCCCGCGTCAGTGACAAGCACCAACACCAGCCGCGGTCATCGCGCACTGCCTGAGGGCGCGCGGCCGCGGACCACCTCAATCACGATCTCCGGCCCGTCAACGAGGATCGAAGAGTTCGGATTGTGTTGCGTCAGGCCCACTCCCCAGAAGCATCGGTAGCCCCTTCGAGCCTCTTGACCTGCGAATTTACGGCTCGAAGGGGTTACCGATCGGAACTCGCGAAGTGTGACACGACACGAACGCCACACCCGACAAGCCTGACTCGGTCCACGGCATAGGCGTCGGATGTCGTGCTGGACTCCTGAGTCCTACTGCGAGCGCAACAGCCAGATGTCGGTGTCGTTCACCGCGACGAGGTCGGTATCGCCGTCACCGTCCACATCGACCGTGAGGGTGTCCTTCGTGCCGGAAAACGAGCCCGCGTACCACACTTCGGGCGCGGAATAGCCCGCACCGGTGGAGCGCATTACCCGCACGTCGGTGTCGTTGACGGCGATGAGGTCGGCCTTGCCGTCGGCGTCGATGTCCCCGGTGAAGGTCTTCTTGGTGCCGTGGAACGGCGCGGTCGACCACTGCTGCGGCGAGGTGACGAACCAGCGGGTCTCGGTGGTGGCCGGCACCACGCGCACACCGCCCGAGTCGACGAGGATGCAATCGGCCAGGCCGTCACCGGTCGCGTCCGCCGCCAGTGTCGCCTTCTCTCCGCGGAGGGTGTCCGGACCCCACGCTGTCAATGGCAGCATCGTGGTGCCATTCGACCTGGCCGCCAGTGCTGGGGTCCCGGCGGACAAGCCGATCACGTCGGTGTCCCCGTCGCCGTCCAGGTCCGCCGTCAGGTTCGCCTGGTCGCCGGCGATGTTGTTGTCCAGCCACTGTGTGGGGAACTCGAACCGTTCGTCGCCGGGGTAGTAGATGCGCGACCTCGCCACGAAGATGCCCCGCACGCTCGGGGTCGCAATCGTGTGCGGCCGGACCGTGATGGCGTCCGCGCGGCCGTCGTTGTCCACGTCGCCGAGGAAGTATCCGTAGTACGGACTGTCGTCGAGGCTGTTTGCGCACAGGCTCCAATCCTGCTGCGGCTGGAAGCCAGAACCGGTCGACAGCTTCACGTAGCACGCGTTCTGGAAGGCGTTGAAGCCGGCGAGGTCGTCCTTGCCGTCGCCGTTGACGTCCCCGGCCCTGACCGCGACCTGCGCGGTGAACGGTCCGGTCGACCACTGCTCCGGCACGCCGGACGCCACCGCCGGCGTGGTGAGGGTCAAAGGCAGCAGACCGGCGATACCGGCCATTACAAGAGCTCGCATCACGTCCCCTTCGTGTCGGCTTTGCCGAATTGAGGTCGCGCGCGCAGCCGGGAAACGTTACTGCGGCGCACTGTCCGCGCCAATGTCACGTTCTCGGGGGTTTACGGCCTGGACCCTGCGGATCGGCTACGGGCACATCCACGGGGTCGACTCACCGAGCAGGCCTGGCAGGTAGGTCGAGGAATGCCAGCAGCCGCAGGACTCCGGCCAGGTGGTCGAGGTCCGAGGGAGCAGAGTGAATCCGATGCTGCGAGGCCAGAGTAGGAACCGAAGTTGATCGCCGTTACTCTCGCGACATGAGCGAGGAGATGAAGCTCGCGGAGGCACTGGCGCTGCGTGCTGACGCGGCAAAGCGGATCGAGCAGCTGCGCACGCGGATCGTCGCGAACGCCCGCTACCAGGAAGGCGAGCCACCGTCCGAGGACGCGGCCGAGCTGCTCACCGAGGCCGGGACCGTCCTCACCGAACTCGAGGCGTTGATCCGGCGCATCAACCGGACCAACGCGCAGACCCCGTTCGGCGACGGCACCGTCACCGACGCCCTCGCCCGCCGCGACATGCTGCGCCTGCGCCACTCCGTGCTCACCGGAGCGGCCGACGCCGCGGCTGGGCGCGGGCAGGGCATGGGGCGCCAGCTGCGGTCCGAGCTGAGGCAGCTGGCCGCCCTCTCGGTGGCCGAGCTGCGCGAACAGGCCGACCGCGTCGCGCTCGAGCTGCGCCACCTCGACATCGACATCCAGCGCACCAACTGGGAGGCCGACCTCCTCCACTGACCGGCGGAACGGAAGCAGGTAACCGCCCGGGGAAAGCGAGCACAAGCCGAGGGCCGGCGGCCAATCCGGCTCGTGGCGCGTGGCGGGCAACGCACGGGGTTCGATTCCCCATTCGACAGCGCAGCCCAGCACCGCGCACAGGTGACCGCGCACGCGGCACACTTCACCACCACGTGCTGGTTCCCCGGGAAGGTGAGGGCGGGTAAGGGGTTTTCCGTGTCAGGACAGCGCCAGGGGGTCGGCGACCCGGCATGGTGCGTGGATGCGTGACTGCCCGGGAGAAGGCAGGGCTTCTCCGGCTGCCCGCCCCCGGCTACAACCGCCGTGTCATACGTCGATCTGCTCGAAGATGTGCGGGTACGACACGATGTCGTCAGGGAACTCGGCCGCCATGCGCTGGAACTCCGGGCTGCCGAACGCCGTGGCGAGAGCCTCGGTCGACTCCCAGACCGCGACGTTCATCAGAAGTCGACTGTCCGCCGTTCCCTTGTGCATCTGCAGGGAGACGAATCCCGGCTGAGCCTTCATGAACTCCGCCTGCCTCCGAAAGAGGGCCAGGAACGCTTCAGCCCCTTCCTTCGGAACGAAGAAGGTGTTGGCCAGGACGATGGGCCCGGTCTTCTCCTTGAACTGCGCGAACATCGGCGCATTCGGGTCCAGGCTCTGCAGCTTGGCCATTCTCGGCACTTCCTCTCGCTATCGGTCAGTGGGTGTCGCCGGCGCCCGCGTCCCGGGGTTAACCGGGCGGGTGAGCCCGCGGGCTCAGGTGAGAGCGGCGACCAGCAGGGCGAAGGCGGCGATGATGACGGCGACGCGGACGTAGTGGTAGCGGTCCCAGCGGTCCATCTGCTGCTTCCAGTCGGCGGGCCGGTTGTCAGCGGTCCACGTCTTGCCCCGGTTGTTGATCGGGACGAGCAGCAGCAGCGACATGATCACGCTCACGATCAGCAGCGCGGCGGCGATGACGACGAGGCCGGTTCCAGGGTGCTGCCATCCGGCGATGGCCCAGACCGCGCTCAGGACCAGCGAGCCGATGTACCAGAACGGCATGAGCCCGCCGAGCATCCGGCCCCCGTGGGAGCGGGCGGCCTGGTTGCTGTCGTCGGGGAGTCCGCTGAAGATCCGGTTCATGACGAAGGCGACGGAGAACTCCACCCCCACCATCACCCCGACCACCACGATGGTGACGACCTCGAGCGTGCCGAGCATGATGTCCCTCCAGAGATCTAGTGTTGCTAGATGTTGAGTCAACGCTAGTACTACTGCCGCTCGATTGTCTAGCGGTGCTAGACTTCAGCTATGTCGGTACAGGAACGCAAGCAACGCGAACGGGCGGACCGCGAACGCCTCATCGTGGCGACGGCCCGCGAACTCGCCGAGCAGCAGGGCTGGGACGCGGTCACCACCCGCCTGCTCGCCGAGCGCATCGAGTACAGCCAGCCCGTCCTCTACAGCCATTTCCGCGGCAAGCGCGAGATCATCGGCGCCGTCGCCCTCGAGGGAGCCACCGAAATGGCCGCGGCGCTGCGGGCCGCGACCTCCGCCGCGGACGGCCCGCGCGCCCGGGTCACCGCACTCGCCCGCGCCTACCTCGACTTCGCCGAGCGCAACCCGGCGGTCTACGACTCCATGTTCCAGCTCGACGGCGGCCTGATGTTCGCGAACGAGGACACCCCGGAGCCGCTGAAGGACGCCTTCGCCGCCCTGCTGGAGACTCTCGGCAAGGTCGCCGGGGACGGCGTCCACCCTGGACTGTTCACCGAGGCGTTCTGGGCGGCCCTGCACGGGCTGGCCACCCTGACTCGAGCGGGACGGCTGCCGCCGGAGGACACCGAGCCGAGGGTGGAATTGCTGGTGGACCGGCTCGCTGCACTTTGACGCGCGGTCCCGGCCGATCGGGCAGCCGGGGCTCTCGGGCCTCGGCGCTGCCTGCCTGCGGCAACACTTCCTGTCACTCGAGTCCACACGGCGCAGCCGCAAATCGCCGGGCCCCGTACCCCAATCGGGCACCCGCCCCGGAAGCCGCGATGCTCATTGATCAGGACCCGATACGCGCCCTAACGCCGCGTCATTCACCAGCGCCCTCGTCGTCGTCGAGGTGGACGGTCGCCGGGTCACGCAGAGGATCGAAGAGTTCGGATTGTGTTGCATTAGCCCCACTCCCCCGAAACACCTGAACACCTGCCGCTTTGGACAGTCGTGCTCAAGACGCGTCCCCGTCGACACGACAGTGTTGTGGGCGTCGCCGGAGGCGGTGGTGGGCTGGTCAGCTGACGGGGCTGCGGCGTTCGAGGAAGACGGTGTCGTGCCATTTGCCGTCGCGCTGGGCGATGCGTTCGCGGATGCCGACGGTGCGGTAGCCGGCCGAGTGGTGCAGGGCGAGGCTGGCGCGGTTCTCGGTGAAGACCGACGTTTGCAGGGTCCAGATGCCGGCGTCGTCGGCGGCCATGACTTGCTTGCGCAGCAGGGCTTTCCCGACGCCGCGGCCGCGGTGGGTTTCGGCGACGTAGACCGACGTTTCGGCGACGCCGGCGTAGCAGTCCCGCGACGACACAGGGCCGGCGGCGGTCCAGCCGACGACCTGGCCGTCAGCTTCGGCGATCCAGCGGTGCTCGGGCAGCCATTTCGCGTCGAGGCTCGCGAGGGTTGGGACGGTGGTGTCGAAGGTGGCGATGCCGGTGGCGAGGCCTTCGCCGTAGATTCGGCGCACGGCGGCCCAGTCGCCGGGTTTGAGGGCGCGGACGGTGACGTCGGCGGGGATGTCGTCGGGGCAGCAGGGGCGGGGGCCGAGCAGGCCCATGACGGCGTCGGCGGCGTGCGGGAGGCCTGAGCAGCAGGCTTCGTTGACGGTGACGACGGTGGCGGTGCCGATCTTCTCCAGGTGCACGAACCCCACGTCGGCCAGCTTGCGGACGTGGTGGGACGTGGTGGATTGGCTGGTGCCGAGGATCTCGGTGAGTGCGCCGACCGTCAGGCCGCGCGGGGTGGTCGCCACGGCGTGCAGCAGCCGCACGCGCACGGGCTCGGCCAGGCAGGCGAACCACTCGGCGTAGGTGGCGGCGTCCGTGGTGGGCAGGACCTGGGCCCGGGGCAGCGCGATCGGCATGCCCATCAGTGTATCGATCCGAATCGATGGTTGCATCCATCGATTCGCGTCGATACAGTCCGAACCGTATTAATCGAGCCCGATCGATGGAGTGTGGTGGGGATGAGCGAGTTGCCGGTGGTGGTGGTCGGCGCGGGCCCGGTGGGGCTCGCGGCCGCGGCGCAGCTGTTGGAGCGGGGGCTGGAGCCGCTGGTGCTGGAGCGGGGGGATCGTGCCGGGGCGGCGGTCGCGGCGTGGCACCACGTGCGGTTGTTCTCGTCGTGGTCGGAGCTGGTCGATCCGGCGGCGGGACGGTTGCTGGAACCGACAGGCTGGATCCGCCCGGACAGCAGCGGTTACCCGACCGGCCACGAGTGGGCCGAATCGTACTTGCGGCCGCTCGCCGACGCGCTGGGTGGGCGGGTGCGGTTCGGCGCCGAAGTCGTGGGCGTCGCGCGCCGTGGCCGGGATCGGGTTGTCGACAGCGGTCGCGACGCCGAGCCGTTCTCGGTGCACGTGCGGGCAGCCGACGGCGCCGAGGAGCGCGTCTTCGCGCGGGCGATGATCGACGCGTCCGGCACGTGGGTGGGCGTGAACCCGCTGGGCGGTGAAGGGTTGCCCGCGATCGGTGAGGCCGCGGCGGCGGACCGGATCGTCTACCGCGTCCCGGATCTGGGTGATACGGCGACGCGTGACCGCTATGCCGGTCAGCACATCGTGGTGGCCGGCAGCGGGCATTCCGCGCTGACGGCGTTGGTGGCATTGTCCGGGCTGACCGAGCAGGACTCCTCGACACGGATCAGCTGGGTGCTGCGACGTGGTGGAATCGGGAACACCTTCGGCGGCGGTGAAGCGGACCAGTTGCCGGCGCGGGGCGCGCTGGGGAAACGCGCGCAGGCCGCGGTGGAGGCGGGGCTGATCGACGTGGTGACCGGGTTCCGCACCGAGATCGTAGAGCGCGACGCCGCGGGCCGGCTGACGCTGGTGTCGGCGGCCGGGCAGCGGCTCGAGGAGGTGGACGAAGTCGTGACGCTGACCGGGTTCCGTCCGCAGCTGGCGTGGCTTTCGGAGATCCGGCTGGAGCTGGACCCGACGTTGCAGGCACCGGTGCGGCTGGCGCCGTTGGTGGATCCGAACGTGCACTCGTGCGGCACCGTCTACCCGCACGGCGCCAAGGAACTCGCGCACCCGGAGCAGGATTTCTACCTGGCCGGGATGAAGAGCTACGGCCGCGCGCCGACGTTCCTCGCCCAGACCGGCTACGAGCAGGTCCGCAGCATCGCCGCCGAGTTGGCCGGGGACCACGAGGCCGCCGCGCGTGTGGAGCTGATCCTGGCCGAAACCGGGGTGTGCGGCGGCGCCGGGCTGTTCGACGATGAGGATTCCGCCGCCGGTGGCTGCTGCGGCCCGGCTGAGCCGGAGGTCCTGACGCTCTCGGCGCCGCCCGCGCGCGGGAACTGAACCCGGTGACGACCGAGTCCACCACGCACCCGGGCACGTTGCCGGCGTCGGGGCTGCGCCGCGTGCTGGCGGTCTTGTGCCTGACCGAGATCACCAGCTGGGGCATCCTCTACTACGCGTTCCCGGTGCTCGCCCCGGATATCGCCCGCGACACGGGGTGGCCGACCACGGCGGTGATCGCCGCGGTTTCGGGGGCGCAGCTGGTGTCGGCGCTGGCGGGGATCCCGGTCGGGCGGTGGTTGGACCGGCGGGGCCCGCGGGCGGTGATGACCGCGGGCTCCCTGCTCGCGGTTCCGGCGGTGATCGCGGTCGCGACCGCGCAGTCGCTGGCGTGGTTCATCGTCGCGTGGGCCGTGGTCGGCGCTTCGATGAGCGCGGTGCTCTACGCACCCGCCTTCGCCGCCCTGACCCGTTGGTACGGGCCGCGGCGGGTGTCGGCGCTGACCGTGCTGACACTGGCCGGCGGACTGGCCAGCACCGTGTTCGCCCCGTTGACCGCGCTGCTCGCGGCAGATCTGGATTGGCGCCGGACCTATCTCGTACTGCTGGTAATCCTGGCGGTGATCACGGTTCCCGGGCACTTCTGGGGGTTGCGCGGGCCCTGGCCACACGCCGAGCACCACACCGAGCAGCATCTGCACGCCGATCCTTCACAGGTCGCGCGCAGCGGGGCGTTCCGCACGCTGGTGGTGGCGATGAGCCTGGCGACGTTCTCGGTGTTCGCCGTCGTGGTGAACCTGGTGCCACTGCTGACCGAACGTGGCGTCAGCGTCGGCACCGCTGCGATCGCGCTCGGCCTCGGCGGCGCCGGGCAGGTGCTGGGCCGGCTCGGCTACGCCACCCTCACCCGGCGCACCAGCGTGCGGACCCGCACCGCGCTGATCCTGCTGGCGACCTCCCTGACCACCGCCCTGCTCAGCGTGCTCACCTCCACCGCCGCGCTCATCGCGGCCGCGATCGTGGCGGGCATGGCGCGCGGGATCTTCACCCTGCTGCAGGCCACCGCGATAACCGACCGGTGGGGCGCCACGCACTACGGCCGCCTCAACGGGCTGCTCTCGGCACCGATGACCATCACCATGGCCCTGGCCCCGTTCGCCGGCGCCGGCCTCGCCACCCTGTTCGGCGGCTACACCCCGGCGTTCCTCGTCCTCGCCGCGGTCAACGTCGCCGCGGCTGTCCTGGCCCTCGCAGCCACCCCGGCTCGGAGAATTCCCTGACCTAGCGGCATCCAGGTGCTGCCAGCCGGCCGGCCAATCCGTCCAGCGCCGCACCTCGCGGCCGGTAGTGGATCGATGTGCCGCGGCGCGACGCCTCGATCAGGCCGGCTTCGCGCGGCACCTTCAGGTGGTGCGAGATCGTCGGCCCGGACAGCGTGAACGCCGCGGCCAGATCACTCACGGACGTGTCGCCATTCGACGCGCAGATCAGCGACAGCAGCCGCAGCCGGACCGGGTCGCCCAGGGCCTTGAACCCTGTCGCCAGGTCTGCGGCGTGCTCGGCCGACAGCGGCGCCGCCGCCAACGGCGCCACGCAGGCGCTGGGCGGCGGCGTCGAGTCGGGCATCAGGTGATCTTCGCAAGGCGTTGTCAGTCGCCGTGCCGCTGGGTCCAGGCGTGGGTGGCGACCTGGACCGCGTCGTACGGGCTGCCCAGGGGCGGGGTGTAGGACAGGTCGAGGTCTTCGACGTCGCTGACGGTCATGCCGTGGTGGATCGCCGTGGCGAGGACGTCGATGCGTTTGTGCACCGAGCTGTCGCGGTGCCCGACCAACTGTGCGCCCAGCAGCCGGCCGGTCGTCGCGTCGCCGGTGATGCGCAGGTGGATCGGGCGGGCGCCGGGGTAGTAGGCCTTGTGGTCGTCGGCGACCATCTCGTGGGTGACCGGGCGGAAGCCGACGGCGTCGCGATCGCGGACGCCGGTGCGGGCGATCGCGAGGTCGAACACCTTCAGCACCTGCGTGCCCAACGAGCCGGCGAACCGGCGGGAGGCGCCGAGTGCGTTTTCCCCGGCGACACGGCCTTGTTCGTGCGCGGTGGTGCCCAACGGCAGGTAGGTGTCGGTGCCGAGGAGGCGGTGGTAGGTCTGCACGCAGTCGCCGGCGGCGAAGATGTGGTCGACGGTGGTGCGCATCCCGCGGTCGACGGCGATCGCGCCCCGCACGCCGAGCTTGACCCCGGCGGTTTCGGCGAGCGCGGTGTCCGGGTGGACGCCGACGACCACCGCCGACTCCGGCTGACGTGCCAGGGTGTCGGTGAGGGTGAAGGTGTCGTCCATGGTGTGCAGCAGGTGCACCCCGTCAGCTGGGCCGAGCGTGTCGACCCCTTCGATGTGTGGGCGGATCGGGACCGCGCCGGTGCCGATGATCAGCTCGTCGTAGGGCGTTTGTGGCGGCCGTCGTGGTCCACGACGGTGACGGTGCGGGCGAACGGGTCGACGCGGGTCGCGCGGGTGTTCAGCCGCAGGTTCAGACCCGCGGTTTCGAGGTCGGCGCGGGTGCGGTGCGCGAGAGCGCGCCAGTCGGGGACCTCACCGGAGACGTGGTAGGGGATGCCGCAAATGGAGAAGTTCGGGTAGGCGTCGGCCACCACGAGCGTGGGCCGCACGTTCGGGTCCAGTTCCCGGATACGCAGACCCGCGCTGATCCCGGCATCGCTGCCGCCGATCACCAGCACACGGGTCATGGATGTTCTCCTTCAGCCTGCGGGGCCGGATCGGCCCAGCGCCGGCGCAGCCACAGGCTCACGTACACAAGGCCGACGAGGACCGGAACCTCGATCAATGGCCCGACCACCCCGGCCAGCGCCTGCCCCGAGGTCACCCCGAACACCCCGATCGCGACGGCGATGGCGAGCTCGAAGTTGTTGCCCGCGGCGGTGAACGCCAGCGTCGTCGTGCGCGAATACGAGAGCCCCGAAGCTTTGCCCAGCAGGTAGCCGCCGCCCCACATGATCGCGAAGTAGGCCAGCAGCGGCAGCGCGATTCGCGCGACGTCCAGCGGGCGCGAGGTGATGTTGTCGCCCTGCAGCGCGAAGAGCATGACGATGGTGAACAGCAGCCCGTACAGCGCGATCGGCCCGACCTTGGGCAGGTACTTGCCTTCGTACCAGGTGCGGCCCTTGGTCCGTTCCCCGATGCGGCGGGACAGGTAGCCCGCGGCAAGCGGGATCCCGAGGAAGACCACCACCGACAGCGCGATCTCCCACGGAGAGAACGAGATGCTCTGACTTTGCAGGCCCAGCCAGCCGGGCAGCAGGTCGAGGTAGAACCAGCCCAGTACCCCGAACATGATCACCTGGAACACCGAGTTGAGCGCCACCAGCACCGCGGCGGCTTCGCGGTCGCCGCAGGCGAGGTCGTTCCAGATGATGACCATCGCGATGCAGCGGGCGAGGCCGACGATGATCAGCCCGGTGCGGTACTCGGGTAGGTCCGGCAGCAGCAGCCAGGCCAGCGCGAACATCAGCGCCGGGCCCAGAATCCAGTTCAGCAGCAGGGAGAGCACCATCGTGCGCTTGTCACGCGTGACGGTGCCGACCTTGTCGTAGCGGACCTTCGCCAGCACCGGGTACATCATCAGCAGCAGCCCGAGCGCGATCGGCAGCGACACCTGCCCGATCTTCACCGCGTCCAGCACGCCTTGCAGGCCGGGAATCACACTGCCCAGCAGCAGCCCGAGCGCCATCGCGACGATGATCCACACGGGCAGGAACCGGTCCAGAAAGGACAGTTGGCGCAGGACATCGCCCTCGGCCGGCGTTGTTGTGTTGTCAGCGGTCTGGGTCACGGACCGGGCCTCCAGAAGTCGGGACGGGGATGTCAGGCGTCGAGCAGTTCGGCCAGCAAGGCGCGGACACGGCGGTCGATCTCGTCGCGGATCGGGCGCACGGCGTCCACGCCCTGGCCGGCCGGATCGTCCAGCGGCCAGTCCTCGTAGCGCTTGCCAGGGAACACCGGGCACGTGTCGCCGCAGCCCATGGTGATCACCACGTCGGACGCCTCGACGTCCTCTGTGGACAGCTTCGTCGGGATCTCGGCGGCGATGTCCAGCCCCCACTCGGCCAACGCCTGTGTGGCGGCCGGGTTGACCTTGTCGGCCGGCTCCGAGCCCGCCGAGCGGACCGCGACCCGGCCCAGGGCGTGGTGCTGCAGCAGCGCCGCCGCCATCTGCGAACGGCCGGCGTTGTGCACACACACGAACAAGACTTCGGGCACTCGGGTCACCGTGTTTTCCTTTCAGCACAAGGGAACGTCAGGACGACAGCTCGCCGAGCAGTCCGCGCACGCGGGCGTCGAGCTCGTCGCGGATGTGGCGCACCACCGCCAGCGGCTGCCCGTCCGGATCTGGCACATCCCAGTCGAGGTAGCGCCGTCCCGGGTAGATCGGGCACGCGTCACCGCAGCCCATCGTCACCACCACGTCGGCCGCGCGGACCACCTCGTCGGTCAGCGGCTTCGGGTACGCGCACGTCAGCGAGATGTCCAGCTCGGCCATCGCCTCCGTGACCACCTCGGGAAGCCCGCGCGACGGCCGCGAGCCGGCCGAGCGCACCGACACCCGCCCGAACGCGTGGTGATCCAGCAGCCCTGCCGCCATCTGCGAGCGGCCCGCGTTGTGCACACACACGAACAGCACCTGCGGCACCTCGACCCGCACCAGCCCCGTCGCGCGCCCTCGATCCAGCAGCCGCTCCCGCGCGAACCGCGCGGTCAGCGTCGGCAGATGGGTCTGCACCGTCGCCGTCGCCTGCAGCAACGTATACGACTCGTGCACGAACCGGGCGACCATTTCCCGCGCGAACGTCCCGCGGAACCGGTCGGCCAGCTCGTCCACGATCCGCTCGACCTGGGCGTCCGCCGCGGGCAGGCCCCGAGCAGGCTGCACCATGACGCTCTCCTTGGATTGACTTATCTCGATCCAAGTGAACGCGATTGGATCGAACTTTGTCAATGCACGCGGTATGGTCAGATGGGAGACACGCACGACACGACGGGAGGGCGCATGACGGTCGAGCACCGGACCCCGGTCCCGGTCACCCTTCTGCTCGCCGAACCCGCCGCCGTCGTCGCAGAAACCGACGCCACCGACGCGGCCAAGGTCTTCAAAGCCCTCGCCGACCCGCTGCGCATCCGGCTGGTGTCCCTCATCCGCCATTCACCCGGCGGCGAAGCCTGCTTCTGCGACCTCGCCGAAGAGTTCGACATGCCCCAGCCGACGCTGAGCCATCACCTGCGCGTCCTCGTGTCCGCGGGCATCCTCACCCGCGAACGCCGAGGCACGTGGAGCTGGTACAGCCTCGTCCCCGAGCCACTGGAAACACTTCAGGCACTGCTGCGAGCCGGCGGCCCACTGGTGGACCGGATCGCGCCCGTCGACGGCTCGGAGCGCGCGAGCCGCTGCTGACAGCGGCCCGACTTCCGGGCCGGAATCGAGAATCTCGGAGGGTGCGGTCGCGATCGTCGCGTGGTTGCACCCTTGAGCGTTTCCGCGGGTCCGGTCCCGACGTGACCACCGCACCGGGGTGGTCTTCTCGCATCCGCGGGCTCGTCGGCCGCCGCGAGCTTGGCCGCGTGTACGCGCACGCGGCAGGGAAACCATCTCAGCTCTTGATGAACTCCAAGATATCGGCGTTGAGTTGTTCAGCGTGGGTGACGTACAGGCCGTGCCCGGCAGTGGGGTATTCCCGGTAGACGGCATGGGGCACCAGCTTCCGGGTACGACGGCCGGTGACGTCGATGGGTGCGGACTGGTCGGCCACTCCGTGCACAACCAGCGTCGGAATGGTGATGCGACGCAGGTCAGGGCGGAAATCGGTGTGGAAGTTCGAGCTGAACATCGCGGCCGTCGCGAACGGCGATGGCGACAGGCAGCGCCGGATCTCATGCTCGATCAGTGCCGGTGAGACGTCGTTGCCCAGATGCGTGGCGAAATAACCCTGCGCTCGATCGGCGAACCACTTCGGCCGGTCCTTGCGCAACTGTGCCAGCGTCGCCTCGTTGAGCGCCTCTGGAATTCCCTCGGGATTGTCCTCGGTCAATTTGAGGCACGGCAACGTCGACGCCAGGAACGCGACACGGGAGACCCGCTCCTCACCGTGCCGGGACAGATAGCGTGCGGCCTCGCCACCGCCGGCCGAGTGGGCGACGAGCGTGATGCCGCGCAGGTCCAGGTGCTCGATCAGAGCGGCCAGATCGTCGGCGCCGGTGTCCGCGTCGTAGCCGGAGGAAGGGCGGTCCGAGCGGCCATGCCCCCGCCGGTCCAGCAGGACACACCGAAATCCCTGCTCGACGAAGAACGGGACCTGATACTCCCACATTTCGGCGTTCAGCACCCAGCTGGAAACGAACACCATCGGCGCGCCCGCACCGTAATCCTCGTATGACAGGCGGGTCCCGTCACTGACCTCGAAGAAAGGCATTTTCAGCTCCTCACCATTGGTTTATGACCCAATGTTCGCTGAAGCCGAGAGGCCAGTCGATTACCTGGCAGGTAATGATTCCTGCGGTGCTCGGGGGCGAGCGCGCAGGCCTGGCGAAAACCGAGGGGTCGGTCGAGCGGCTGCAACGGGCCACAGCCGCCCGTGCCGGACTCGGTCGGGCGGCACTCTTCTTAAGCTCGGCCTGGTTTGAGTGGGGTGAGCTGCTCGATGTCGTGGCGGAACCGCAGCGCTGCGATGGCGGGCTGGTCGGGAGGCCCGTCGGCGGTGAGTAGCTCGGCGAGTTCGCGCAGGTACCGCTCGTGGCCGGCCGGCGTGACGAGGAAGAGCATCCTGGCCGGTGCCGGGCAGGGGTTGGCGAAGGCGTGCGGACAGCCGGCGGGCACGTACATCAGGCTGCCCGGACCGCCCCGAACGACTCGTTGGCCGCTGGCGGACTCCCAGCGTTGCCAGTCGCCGGCGGTGCGAATTCGCGGCTCGAATGCGAGCAGGTCGAGTTCGCCCTCGATGATGTAGAACAGCTCTTCGGCCTCACCGTGCCGGTGTGCGCCCACGTCGAACCCCGGCCCGACGTCCGCTTCGAACACCGACCACCGGGCCGACTCGTCGGCACCGACTTTGAGTGTCATCCCGGCGGAAGTGATCGACTGCCCGGATCCGGGTGGCAGCACCAGTCCATCGGTCATCTCGTCTCCCCCACCACTGGAAACGTCGAGGTCCCACCCCTGCTTCGCTCTAGGCGCCCGACCGTACAGAGTCGCCGAAGACAGCGCCGTCGTTACGCCTCGGCAACCACCCTGCTCGCGCTCTCTCCTCGGTCCGACGGCGGACTGCGCACCGACCCGGTTCCGATGCCACCGTCCAACACCGGCTTCGGCTACGGTGGTAGCGCCCCGCCACCACTTACAACCCACTCCTGCGCTCCTTCTCGGTCGCAACTGCGGAGGCGGAGAGGAGCGTCGCGGCGGAGAGGCTGCCCCAGAGGGCGGCCGAGCCGTGGGAGGCGAGCGCGGTGATGGCCGCCGGGGAGACCGCGAGGCCGAAGCCCGTGGAGAGCTGGAAGCGGGCGAGGGCACGTCCGAGGACGGGGGCCGGAGCGAGGGCGGTGACGAGTGCGGTGGCGCTGCCGGCATAGATGATCTCGCCGATGGTGCAGACCACGGACACCGCGCCGATGGCGGGGGCACCCCAGTCGTGTCCCAGTGACGCGGCGGCGAGGAAGCCGAGGTAGGACGCGGTGAGTACCACGCCGGCGAGAGCCAGCACGGTCCGCCGGGGAAAGCGGGACAGCAGGACGGTGACCGGAACCTGGAGGGCGACCACCAGCACCGTGTTGGCCACGAAGATGGCTGCCGACCACACCGGGGATGCGTGCAACTGGGTCACCAGGACCAGCGGCACCGCGATTTCGGGGACGTTGAGGCAGAAGACGTAGACCACGTTGGCGGCCAGCAACGCGCGCATCCGAGGTGCGGGCTCGTCGGTCCTGTCCTCGGCCGGAACAGCGGCCGGCTGCGTGCGCAGGTGGACCGACCAGGCCAAGGCTGCCGCGGCGAGATAGGCGAACCCGGTGACGGCTGCCAGCGCCTGCAGTGCGGCGGTGCCGCCCGTCAGGCAGGCGGTGGCGAGGAGGCCACCCACGCCCAGGCCGGCGTTGCGCAGGGCACGACCTCCCGCAAGCGCCGCGTCCCGTTCCCGGCCGTGGGCGACCGTGGCCACCAGGGCCGCGTGGGCGGCGGGCCAAGCCTGGTTGCCGATGCCGAGGAAGAGCGCCGCCGTCGCGAACAGCCCAACGTGCCCCGCCGGGGCCGCCAGCAGCAGCGCCACGCCCAGTACCCGCACCAGCATCGACGCTGCC
Organism: Amycolatopsis sp. NPDC005232; assembly: GCF_040607795.1. Lineage (NCBI taxonomy): Bacteria > Bacillati > Actinomycetota > Actinomycetes > Pseudonocardiales > Pseudonocardiaceae > Amycolatopsis > Amycolatopsis sp. NPDC005232. Next base: position 113,516 of record NZ_JBEXHL010000011.1, read on the forward strand.
ACGACTGTGCTGCGCGCGCCCCGGTCCAGCCAACGGCCGACAGCGGGCATGCACACCAGACCCGCGACGGCGCCGACCGTCATGGCGATGCCGGTGACCGGCGGGGAGAGCCTGAGCACCGTCACCCCGTAGAGCAGCAGAAAGGGCCGCAGCAAGCCGGTGCCGAGCGCGTCCACGGCCAGGGCGACGGCGTAGCGGGGGCCGCCGGAAGCCCGGACGAGAGCCCGCGGCTGGATCTTGGTGGTGGTTCCCATGGCGTCAACGGTGCGTCGCGTCCTCCAGCTCGCCACGTCGGTTGACGGACACCGTCAATCGACTCGGTCGTCGGCCATCCGACCAGCGATGATGGGGGGATGACGTTGAGGATCGACATCGGCGGTCTGCCGTCCGGGCGGCTGCGGTTCGCTGCCTCCCCGCTGGCCGAGCTGACCGCGATGCTGCACGTGCTGGCCGAACCCGGGCATCACCCGCGGCTCGCCGGCTGGGCGGGGGACGTCTGGGCCGGGCTGCGGCCCGAGCTGGCCGAGCGGCTCAGGGAGGCGGAATTCCTCTGGCGTTCCTCACGAGCCGACTTCCTGGTCCCCGCTCGCCCCCGGCCGACCCTCGCCGAGGAGTTGGACGAGGTGGACCGGATCGACGACGAAACCTATGTGAACGCCGCGCTCATCACCACCTGCGGCAGCAACCGGGTCCACTTCGCCGCGCCGTCACCGCTTGCCGACGCGACGGCGCGACAGCGGGCCCTGGACCGCGCCCAGGCCCGCGGCTCGCTGCAAGAGGCCTTCGCGGAACGGCTTCTCGCGGACCCCGCGGCCGTCCGGGCGCGGGTGCGCCACACCCTCGAACAGTGCGGCGAGGCCTTCTTCGACGACGCCTGGACGGGCATCACCGCGCGGCTCGCCGGCGACCTGCGCCTGAAGAACGACCTGCTGAAGCGCCAGGGCATCGGGGCGGCGCTCGCGTCGGTCTCCGGCGCCGTGACCCTGGCCCCGGACGGCAACTGCATCATCGTGGACAAACTGCAGGACAAGACGACCACCGCCCACGGCACCGGAGTCACCTTCCTCCCCAGCGTCTTCGGCCGCCCGCACCTGGTGGCGATCCACGCGCCCGGGTGGCAGCCGGTGGTGCAGTACCCCGTGGCCGAGCCGAGCCCATCGGAGCCGGTATCGCTGGAAACGGTCACGCTACGGCTGGAGGCACTCGCACATCCGGTACGGCTGCGGCTGTTGCGCACCCTGGCCCGCGGCCCGCACACCACCGGCGAGCTGGCGAACGCCTGGGAACTTTCGCCCCCGGAGGTCTCCCGCCACCTCGCCGTCCTGCGCCGCGCGGGCCTGCTCACGACCCGCCGGCACGGTCGTTACGTCCAATACACCCTCAACCTGCCTGATCTGACGGCGCTGGGGGCCGACCTGCTGGCGGCCGTGCTTCGCTGAGCAGCCGAGGTGCGGGAACTCGAAGTCGAGGAGCTCACACTCGGCGGTGCCGCGCTGCTTCGCGTTGTCGACGGCCGGTCCGGCGTTCCTGAACCGAGCATGGGCCGACCCGCGCGCAACCGCGCCTCAATCCTCCACAAAGGATGGTCAGGGCACGAGTTCCGCGTCGTGGCCGTAGATCCAAGCGTTGGCGGCCAGCGGATCCTGACCGGACAACGACGCGTCGCGGGCTTGCTGGTCCGGCCCGTCGGGCAGGTGGTTGAGGTGGGCGCGCTCGTGCGACACCGTCTGGAGCCGGGCGGTGCGGGCGCGGCGGGCGGACTCGTAGCGGCGCAACGCGCGGGCCGGCGCGGTGGCGTCGGCGGCCAGGCACAGCGCGAGGGCGGCCGCGTCTTCGACCGCCTGCGCGGCGCCCTGGGCGAAGAACGGGAACATCGGATGCGCGGCGTCGCCGAGCAGGGTCACCGGGCCATGGCTCCACTGCGCGAGCGGGGCGCGGTCCAGCAGTGCCCAGCGGCCCGGGGTGCCGGCCGCGTCGATCAGCTCGCGCAGCCGCGAATCCCAGCCCTCGAACTCGGCGGCGAACTCCGCGTAGGTCGCGGTGGCGCTCCAGGATTCGACGACGTCCTCGCCGGCCGGGGCGAACGCGACGATGTTGATCAGCCTGCCCGCCGAGATCGGGTAGTGGACGAGGTGGTGGTCGGGGCCGAGCCAGAGCGTGTGGGCGTTGCGCAGCGCGAACGCGGGCGCGTCGGCGGCCGGCACAAGGGCGCGGAAGGCGCACAGTCCCGAGAACGTCGCGGGTGACGGCCCGAGCAAGGCGTTGCGGATGGTCGAGTGCACGCCGTCGGCACCGATCACGACGTCGGCGGTCGTGGTGGTGCCGTCGGCGAACGACAGGACCGCGCCGTCGTCGGCGATCTCGACGCCCACGCACTTCGCGCCGAGCCGGAGCGCGTCCGGCGCCACCGCGGCCCGGACGACACTCAGCAAGTCGGCGCGGTGCACCGTGTATGTGCGCTCGCCGTAGAGCCGTTCGCACGACTCGGCGAGGTTCTCCGCCGACAGCACGGTCCCGTCCGCCCAGCGGCGGAACTCCCACCCGACGTCGATCGCCACGGCTCGCGCGAGCAGTTCGTCCATCACACCGAGGCGGCGCAGCAGGCGCACGAGGTTCGGGCCGGCGACGAGCCCCGCCCCGACCTCGCCGAGCTCGGCGGCCTGCTCGTAGACCGTGCACGCGAGCCCCGCCCGGCCGAGGAACGCGGCGGCGGCCAGTCCCCCGATTCCCCCTCCGACGACGGCGATCCGCAGCTCAGTCACCGGCGTTGCCTCCTTCGTTTCGGGTGCCGACGAGCATGACCGTGCGCGAGGCCGTCGAGGAACGTCGATGTTCATCCAATGGACATCGACGTAGGCTGCGAGCACCATGCCGCGCACGAACGAACCCGGCCGAAGCGTCAGCTCGCGGCTGTTGCAGGTGCTGTTCACCTTCACGCCCGAGGACCGCGCCCTGACCCTCGCCGACCTGACCCGCCGCACCGGGCTCCCGCACGCGACGGTCCGGCGGCTCGTCCACGAGCTCCTCCGCGCCGGCGCCCTCGACCGCACCCCGGACGGACGGTTCACCGTCGGCCTGCGCCTGTGGCAGCTGGGCACACTGGCACCGCTGTCGGTTCCGCTGCGCACGGTCGCGCTGCCGTTCCTAGAGGACCTGCACGCCGCGCTCCACCAGCACGTGCAGCTCGCCGTCCTCGAGGGGCACGAGGCCGTGGTGATCGAGCGCTTCTCCGCGCGCGACGCCGTCGACCTGGCCTCCCACGTCGGCGGCCGGCTGCCGCTGCACAGCTCGGCCGTCGGGAAGGTGCTGCTCGCGCACGCCGGCCGGACGCTGATCGAGGCCTACCTCGCGGCCGGGCCGGCGCGGTTCACCGCGCGGACCGTGACCGACCCGGCGGACCTGCGCGCCGAGTTGACGGCGTGCCGGCGGTCCGGCACCGCCACGGTGCGCGGCGAGATGACCGAGGGCGCGGATTCGGTGGGCGCCCGCATCACCGACGGCCACGGCCGGGTCGTCGCGGCGCTCTCGGTCGTCGTGCGCACGGGCTCGCTCGACCTGGCCACGGTCGTCGCGCCGGTGCTCGCCAGCGCGTTCAGCATCTCGCGCCACCTGGGCTGGCGGCCCGGGATCGGCATGCGCGACGCCGACCTCCCCATCCCGGGCGCCGGGCGGCCGGCCCTTCAAGACGCCGATGAGCAACCCGGTACCGTGCCGTACCGATGACCGTGAACCTCGCCCGTCCGGTGCTGTCCGGCAGCCGCGCCGCTGTGCGCGAGAACTGGGTCGGCCGGCAGGTGCGGTTGCGCGAGATCCGCCCCGACGACCGGCGGGCCCTGGTCGGGTTCGATCGCGACGGTGGCGGTGGTTACCGGCACTGGGCGACGCACCGGGCGGAGGTGGCCGGGTCCGGCGGGGATCGCCACCTGGCGATCGAGACGCTGCACGGCCGGGCGCTCGTCGGGTCGATCTGGGTCCGGACGGACCCCGCGGCGAGCCGGTTCAGCTACGGCGTCGGGATCGGCGCGCAGCACCGGCGGTGCGGGTATGCCGAAGACGCCGTCACCACGCTGCTCGCCGCGATGTTCGGGCCGGCCGGCTACCGCAAGTGCGAGGTCAGCGTCCACGGCCGCAACTTCGCCTCGCTCGCGCTGCACGCCAGGCTCGGGTTCCGCGAAGAAGGCCGGGTGCGCGACACCGAGGCGCTCCACGGACAGATCACGTACCCGGTGCTGATGGGTCTCGGCGCGGACGCGTTCGCCGCCCGGCGCCTGGACATCGCCGACAGCCCTTGGACGGGGCGGCACTCGCGAACCCGGCGACGCGGGCGGCACTGGCGTACTCGCGTCCGGTACTGATCCCGGCGGCAGACCGGGCCGCCGGGAAACGCGACTCACGCCGAGTGATCGCGTCTCGTCAGAGCCACAAGGGAACCGCTCCCCTCGCTCGGCGAGGATGACGTGGCAGACCCGGCCGCCGTCGGACGGCGGCCGGGCCGGCAACCACGTCAGCGGCCGCCCGTGTCCACGACGTAAATCTGTTGCGTAGTGTCGCGTTGACCCCGAACAGCGTTACGGTCCGTGACGAAAGCCACGAGGCCGGCGGACACCGCGGGGTAGGTCGCGTTGCCCGCTTTCGTGAGCTGCACCGGAGCCGACCAGCCGGCCGGCGTGAGGCGCGCCGTGAAGACCTTCCAGCGCCAGTCCGTGGCGCGGGAGTCGTACCAGACGGCGCGGACGGTGCCGTCCGGGTCGTGGCTCAGACGGGGGCGCTGGCTCATCGCCGCCGGCTCGAGGGCGAACGGCGTGCCGGCCGACCAGGTGCGGCCGTCGGCGGAGCGGGCCGAGCGCAGGGACAGGTTCGCGCCCGAGCTCTGCAAAGCGCCACTGTCCCAGGCGACGACGAAGGCGCCCGAGTGGTCGACGGCCGCGCTCGGGTGGCGGTCGGCGCGGTCGGTGGCGGCGCTGACCTGGGCCGAAGCGCCCCAGCCGCCGCGGGTGCCCGCGCGGGTGGTGGCGAGGATCTGCCAGTTGTCCGGGTCCGTGCCGCCGGACGCGGCCTGGCCGGCGGGCGGGGTGTGGCCCGTCCACAGTGGATCCGGGTCGAAGCGGTCGTCTTGCCACGCAACGAGAATGCGGTCGCCGTGGCCCACCGCGACGGTCGGGAACACCGAGGCCGGGTAGCGCGGCGAGCGGGCGTCGACGGCGCGGTTGCCGGCGCTGACCGTCTTGCCCGCGGCCGACAGGTTGACCGGGTTGCGCTCGACGCCGACCACCTGGGCGAATACGTCGAACGCGCCGGCGGTGTTGTCGGCCCAGGTGACGACGGGCTGTCCGCCGGAAAGCAGCGCGATCGCCGGGTGCACGGCGCGGCCGGTGCCGGCGTCGAGCCGCACGGCAGGGCCGAAGAGCAGGCCGCCGGTGCTGCTGTGGCGCAGGTAGATCGCGGGACGGTGGGGCTGCTCGTGGCCGCGCTCGTCCTGCCAGACCACCCACACGTCGCGCCCGGAAGCGGCGACGCGCGGCGCCGTGGCCGTGCCCGAACCGCTGGAGAGCTCGACCTCGAAGAGACCGAAGCCGCGCCGGTCCACGCGCTTGTAAACGATCCGGCTGCGGCCGTCGGAATGCCGCTGCGCGACCACGTGCACGTCGTTGCCGGTGACCGCGACGTCGGCGAACCCCGTGAACTCGCCGGTCCCGCCGAGCACCGCGGTCGCGTTGTCGTGCCCGGATTGCATGGCGGGCAACGGGATCTCCGGCGCGGGCGTGGCCACGCGGCCGACGGAGACGAACACGGGTGACGTCGCCGCGCGCAGCTGGTCGGGCAGCGTCGGGTCGGCGTCGGCGCCCGACGCGCTGCCGGGCGAGCGCACCTCGGCGCGGAACCACACGTGGTCGCCGGACAGGGTCAACGGCAGAGTGCGCGTGTCGTCGGTGCCGCGCACGGTGGTGTCCAGCAGGGCCTCGGCCGAGCGGCCCGGCGTGCCGTAAACGAGCAGGTGCGTCCCGGCGCCCTGGCGGACCCGCACGCGCAGCGAAGCGCGCCGCGGCAGCTTCCGCGAACTGACCACCGTCTCGTCACCGCCGATGGCCTCGAACCGGCCGTCGCCGTCGAGGTCGGCCTCGATCGTCACGAACGGTCCCGACACGCCGGAGGACACCGTGGTCCGGCCCGCCTTCAGCGCGTCGAGGATCGAGCGGACGCTGCGGTCGCCGGCGAACACGCGCGTGGCCGGCTGGCCGGGGCCCGCGATGTCCCACAGCTCACGGAAGTGGCAGTCGCTGGCGGCGGTGACGCCGGTGACGTAGCCGCGGTTCCAGCGCGTCTCGGCGAAGTCCATCTGCGCATCGGGGTTCGTCGAGACGTTGAGCACCTCGATGTTGTGGATGCCCTGCACGCTGGCGTTGTCGTTCGGCCCGGCCGCACGGGTGTACTCACCGTCGTCGGGGTGCGCGATGTGCCACACCGCGTCCTGCGAACGAGCGTCCCAAATGGACTGCTGCACGTGCCGGAACGCCGCCGAGCCGGGCGGGTTCGCACCGTCGACGACGTTGTCCACCGCGCCGAGCACGATCGCGTGCGGCGATCCGTTGGCCTCTTCGCCGGGGATCAGCAGCAGCCGGTCCGACGTCCACTGTGGATCCCAGTGCTGGTCGTACGTGCGGTGATCCGTCAGCGGCAGGAAGTCCAGCCCGGTCTTCTCAGCCTGGCCGATCTGGTCGCCGACGGGCAAGTTGCCCGGCAGCGTCTGCTTCGACGTCTGGCGCGGCAGGCTGCCGTCGGCCGAGTGGTCGTCGTGCACGTGTGTGTCGCCGACGAGCCATTGGCCCTTCGGTTCGCCACTGCCGAAGGGAAAACCGCCGAGCGGGAGTCCCTGGGTCGCAGCGACGGCCGGCGCGGCCACGAGGCCGGACGCCGCGATCGCGCCGCCCGCCACCATGAACTGTCTTCGAGTGAGGCCCATCTCTGTCCTTCTTCCGGGCACCGGCGCCGATGGTTCGGCGCGGTGGAACTCAAGGGAACTCAGGGGAGGGAAATCCCGTGGACGACACCGTTCTGGTCGCCGACCACGAGGGTGCGGCCGTCGATCACCGGCCGGCCGAACGTGTAGACGAGGCTCTGCTGCAGCCAGCCCAGCCGCGCGCCGTCGGAGAGCCGCACGCCGATCACCTTGCCGTCTACGGTCAGCACCCACGCCGTGCGGTCGCTGATCGCGACACCCGCGTTGAACACGCGCAGCGCGAGGTTGGTCGTCCACAACGGTTTCCCGGTGGCGAGGTCCACGAGCGTCAGCACCCCCCACTCGGTGGTCAGCAGCACGCTGGAGCCGACGATCAACGCGGGCGCGTACATCGCGCTGCCGGCGACGGTCCAGCGCAGGGCGCCGGTGGCGCGGTCCAGCGCGATCGCACTCGACACGGTGGCGACGATGACCACGTCACCGCCAAGCGCCACCACGGTGTCCCACCCGCTGTACAGCGCGATCCTGTGCTCGACGCCGGTCACCATCTGGTAGGCCCACACCTGGGCCCCCGTGCGCGCGTCGTGCGCCCGGGCGTAACCGTCGGCGGCGGCCGTGTAGACGCGTTCACCGTCGCTCGCGGCCTGTCCGGACGAGAACCCGCGGCCGGGCACGGACCAGCGGCGGCGGCCGTCGGTGCCGACCGCGAACAACGCCTGTCCCGCCGAGAACACCACCTGCGGGTGTCCGTCCACAGTGGAGACCAGCGGCGCGCTCACGACCGGGGCCTCGGCGTCGAACGCCCACACCCGCCGGCCATCGCGGACATCCAGCGCGTACAGGTGGTGGTCGGCCGAGGGAACGAAAGCCAGCGTCCCGTTCACCGCCGGGCGCCGGTACACCGGGCCGAGCTGCGTGCGCCACTCCCGATGGCCGCCGCGTCGCAACGCGGTCACCTCACCGGCCGACGAAGCGGCGAGCACCAGTCCGCTGTGCGCGTCCGCGAGGGTCACGCCGCCCTGCACCGAACCCGAGAGCTGCTCCTGCCACCGGTCGACGGGGTCGCCGGCCACCGCGGGCACGGTGAACAGCACGACCTGCTCCCACCAGCTGCCGTCCGCCGAGTTCACGCGCACCTGCAGCCGCTGCCGGCCCGGCGCCAGTGCCGAGACGTCGACGCTGCCGGTCCAGCGGTCCCCCGAACCCGCGAGCGGCTGCCACGCGGCCGGGCTCGTGCCGCCGAACACGGCCTGCGGGTACGGCTGCACGCCGACCAGCTGCGCGCCCGCCGCCCGCACCTCGACCGGCAGCGAGCCACCGGAAACCTTGCCCGGGTGGACATACCGCGGCCGCTGTTCGCGCCCCTGCCCCTCGCCGGTGAGCGGCGCGGTCGCGAACGGCGCCTCGGTGTCGGACCCGTCTGCGGACACGGTGATCCGCCGCACGTCCAGCACCGCGGTGCCGTCGGCGGCGGTGGTTTTCTCGGCCCAGTAGTAGGTCGGGCCGTTGAGCACGGCGTTCAGCGTCACCTGGGTGAGGCCGTTGAACCGCGTGACGTCCTCGCGGTGGACGTGGCCGGCGATGACCCCTCGCAGGTTGTGCCCCGCGAGCACGTCGAGCACCGCCGGCTGGTCGTCGACGTAGTAGAACTGGTTGCCGAACGGGAAGTGCTGGAACAGCACCACCGGCGTGTCCCGCTGCACGCGGCGCAGGTCGCGCTCGAGCCAGTCGAGTCCGGCGGGCCCGTAGTGCCCGGGCTCCTGCAGCACCTGCGTCGGGTCGAAGCCGACGAAGTGGACACCGCCGGCGTCGAACGAGTACGGCGTCGGGCCGAAGTGGCTGTGGAACTCCTCCTTGGCCGACGGGTCCCACCGCGTCTCGTGGTTGCCCGGCGAGTAGTGGATCTTCCCGCGCAGCGAGGCGGGCAGCACCTTGCCGTACTGCTCGTACTCGTCGGGCAGGCCGGTGTCGGTGATGTCGCCGCAGTGCAGCACGAGGTCCGGGTCGCGGCGCGCGATCGAGGCGTACACCTGCGTCAGGTACGTGGTCGACTGCGGGCTCGTGGTGTTCACGTGGGTGTCCGAGATGGCGGCGAACGTCAAGCCGCGCCCCGGCCGGCCGGGCGTGGCGTCCGCCGGCGCGGCCCCGAGCAGCGTCGCCAGCGCCGGAGCCGCCACCGCCCCCGCGGCGAGCCCGAAGAACGCCCTTCGGTGCAGTCCGTCGTGGCGGCAGGGCTCGTCGACCATCGGGTTCCTCCATTCGAGAAGCTGAACCCTCAAACCTTCACCCGTTCGGGTAACGCCGATCTGTCGCACCGACGTGGGGAGGCTGAACGCCGGACCAAACTCTGCCGGGCTCGGCGGCGTTACCAATCCGGCCAAAAGCAGGCCAACCCCCACGCGCCACGTAACCGTTGCTGCGAAGCCATTCGGCCGTGACTGTGGTCGGATTAGTAACGATCGGCCCAGAATTACTAATCCGGCCAAAAGCAGGCCGACCCCCACGCGGCACGTAACCGTTGCTACGAAGCCATTCGGCCGTGACTGTGGTCGGATTAGTAACGATCGGCCCAGTACGTGAGACTGATCGCGTTTTTAGCGCGATCCACAGACTCCTCGGCCGCCGGACCGCCGGGGTTCTCCGTCGCCAGCGCCTGGTTCGCGGCGACGAACGGCCGCAACCGGGTCTCGTAGGCGGCGAACGCGGCGGTGTGGTCGTCGTGGCGAGCGAGCTCGTCGGCGAGCACGTACGCACCGACGAGCGCGAGGCTGGTGCCCTGGCCCGAGAGCGGCGACGCGCAGTAGCCCGCGTCCCCGAGCAGCGTCACGCGGCCGGCGCTCCAGGATTCGAGGTGGATCTGCTGCATGGCGTCGAAGTAGAAGTGGGGCGCACCGGCCATTTCGGACAGCAGACGCGGTACCTCCCAGCCCGTGCCGGCCAGCTGCTTCGCCACGATTTCCTTCTGCGCCATGACATCGCGGTAGTCGTACGACAGCGGCGGCGAACCGAACCCGAGCGTGACCCGCAGTTCGGTGTTGTCCCGCACCGGATAGACGGCGCCGCCGGTCTCCGCGTCGCGGAACCAGACCTGCCAGTTGTCGAGGCCGAGGACGTTGGGCGCCGGGAAGATCGCCAGGTACTGCCCGAGGTGCTGCGCGAACCGCTCCTCCGGGCCGAACACCAGCCGCCGGACGGCGGAATGCAGACCGTCGGCGCCGACGACGAGGTCGAACGTGCGGAAACCGCCGCGCTCGAACTCCACGCGCACGCCGTGCTCGTCCTGGTCCAGTGCGGTGACGGAATCGTCGAAGATGTACTCGACATCGTGCTCGGTTGCCTTGTACAGCAGGGAAACCAGGTCATCGCGGACCAGCTCCACGTCGGGGCTGTCCAGGCGGCCGCTGCTGTAGGTGTGCTCCTCCGAGCGGAACAGCTCGGTGCCGGAACCGTCCACCACGGACATTCCGCGCATCCGCGTCCGCATCGCGCGCACCTGCTCGCCGAGCCGCATCCGGTCGACCACGTCGAGCGCCACGCCGCGCACGTCGACCGCCTGCCCGCCCTCCCGCAGGCCGGGCGAGCGCTCGACCACGGTCACGGAGAACCCGGCCCGGTGGAGCCAGTAGGCGAGCGTCGGGCCGCCGATGCCGGCGCCGGAGACGAGGACGTTACGCATGGTTTCCTCCAGGTGTTCGTCGTATCCTTACGGACCACACACTGGCTTCGGCCAGGCAACCATGCCAAAACTGACCTAGTACAGATGGTCAGCTGTACTGGTACAGATCGGAGCCGGGGATGGCCGAGCAGCGCTACCTGGAGATCGCCGCGGAGCTGCGCCGCCGGATCACCGACGGGGAGCTCGTGCCGGGCGCGAAGGTGCCGTCGACGCGCCGGATCGCGGTCGAGTGGGGCGTCGCGACGGCCACCGCGGCCAAGGCGCTCGCCGCGCTCGGCCAGGAAGGGCTGGTGCGGGCCGAACCGCGGTCCGGCACCGTCGTCGCAGGCCGGAAGGCCGAGCCGAAGGCCCGCCCGCGGCCGCCGGGCCTGTCGCGCGAGCGGATCGTGCGGACGGCCATCACGATCGCCGACGAGGAGGGGCTGGCCGCGCTGTCCATGCGGGGAGTGGCGGCGCGGCTCGGTGTCGCGGCGATGGCGCCGTACCGCTACGTCGCCGGGCGCGACGAGCTGGTGCTGCTCATGGCCGATGCGGCGTTCGGCGAACGCGGTTACCCCGCGCGCCTTTCAGGCGACTGGCGGGCGCGGCTCGAGCTCACCGGTCGCACACTGTGGTCGCTGTACCGGCGGCACCCGTGGCTCGCGCAGCTGTCGCCGATCACGCGGCCGTTGCCACTGGCCAACCTGGCCACGCACGCGGAACAGGCGCTTTCGGCGCTCGACGGCTTCGGCCTGTCCGCGACGCAGCTGTGCGACCTGCACGTGCTGTTCTTCAGCTACATCCAGGGCATCGCCATCCACCTCGAACGCGAGCGGCACGCGGCCGGCACGTCCGGGCTGACCGAGGACGAGTGGCTGGCCACCCAGGCGCCGGGCCACACGGCGATCATGGCGGGCGGCCGCCACCCCGCCTTCACGCGGATGCTGACGACGCTGGAAGAGGACGGCTACGACCTGGATCTCGACGAGCTGTTCGAGCTCGGCCTGCGCTCACTGCTCGACGGCGTCTCACTCCGGCTGACCTGAGAAGGCCGGCATGAGAAAACGCGCCCACCCCCGGGGGGAAGAGTGGGCGCGTTTTCGAACCGAGGCGTCAGTCCGCGATCTTCAGCACGACGCGGATGTTGGCCTTCGGCATGTGCTGGTAGGCCTCCTCGGCCTTCTCCAGCGGGAAGACCTCGTACACCGGCCGGATGCCGCGCAGCACGGAGAAGTTCAGCGTGTCCTCGCTGTCGCGGGCGACGCCGCTGTACCAGCCGGAGAGGTTCAGCCGGTAGTCCGCCAGCGTGTGGCCGGTGACCTGGATCGGGTTCTGGCCTTCCAGCACGATCACCTGGCCGTTGGGGCGAATGCCGTTCATCAGCTCCGACTGCATCTCGGCGCGGTCGACGGTGCCGAGGATCACCGACGCGCCACCCATCTTCTTCAGGGACTCGCCGACGCTGCCTTCGTTGCTGTCGATGTACTCGTCCGCGCCGAGCTTGCGGGCCAGCTCTTCCTTGGTGCGGCCGCGGTTGATCGCGACAGTGCGGAAGCCCATCTTGTTGGCGAACTGGACGGCAAGGTGGCCGACGCCGCCCACACCCTGCACGGCGACGAGATCGCCGGGGCCGGCCTTTGCGTGGCGCAACGCGTTGAAGGCGGTGATGCCGGCACACATCAGCGGCGACGCCTCTTCGAACGAGAGGCCTTCGGGGATACGGGCGACCGCGTCCTCGGGGGCGACCATGTACTCGGCGTAACCGCCGTCGAAGGACGTGCCCGTGATCGTGCGGCTGTCACAGTTGACGAAGTCACCGCGGCGGCAGTACTCACACGTGAAGTCGACACCGCCGGACCAGCCGACCCCGACCTTGTCGCCGACCTTCCACAGGGTCACGGCGTCGCCGACCGCGTCGACGACGCCCGCGATCTCGTGCCCGGGCACGCGCGGCAACTTGGTGCCGAACAGGGCCATGCGGGGGATGATCTCACCGCCGCACACGCCGCACGTGTGCACCTTCACCCGCACCTGGTTGGGCTTCGGCTCGGGGATCGGCAGTTCGACCTGCACGAACGGGCCGCCCGGTTGCTGAACCTGAGCCGCGCGCATTGTCCCTGTCATTTTCCCACAATTCCTTTCGGTGGTCAGTGCATTCCGCCGTCGCAGACGAGCTGCTGTCCGGTGATCAACGCAGCTTCGTCTCCGGCGAGAAATGCCGTCACACCCGCGACGTCTTCCGTGGTGCCCAGTCGCCCGATCGGGACCATTTCGATCAAACTGCGCTTGTATTCGTCGTTGGCCGGGTCGGTGAAAATCCCCGCGCCGTCGATCGGGCCGGGCACCACCGTGTTCACGGTGACGCGGCGCGGGCCGAGCTCCATCGCGAGCACCTTCACGAGGTAACCGGTGGCCACTTTGCTGGTGCCGTAGAGGCCGACGCCCAGCTGCGGAACCGTCGTGGTGTTCGACGAGATGGTGATGATGCGGCCACCGTCGGCGATGCGGCGGGCGGCCTCGCGCAGCACGAAGTACGGACCCTTGGTGTTCACCCGGAAGAGGAGGTCGAAGTCCTCTTCGGTGACGTCCGTGACGGGGATGTTGACCTTTTCCATGCCCGCGTTGGCCACGACGATGTCGATCTTGCCGAATTCGGCGACGGCCGCGTCGTAAAGATCGACGATACCGTCCACCTGAGACACATCGGCCGCGTGCACCAGCGCCTTCACACCGTGGGCCTCGGCCGCCTTTTTCACCTCTTCCGCGGCGGACGCGTCGCGGGAGTAGTTGATGACCACGTCGGCGCCCTGCTCCGCCAGCCGCAGCACGATGGCCCGGCCCAGGCCTTTCGACGAGCCGGTGACGAGGGCCACTTTACCGCTCAGATTCATAGGTGCTCCTCTGTGTCAATACAGCTATGGTCCGGCCGGGGTGCTGGAAAGGGAAACACCGGATCCTTGTGGTTGCCACAACGAACCGTTGTGACGAGGATCGTGCGGTGGACCTGAATCTGCGCCTGCTCAAAGCCCTCGAAGCCGTGGCCGACGAGGGCAGCATGACCCGCGCGGCCGGGCGGCTCATGATGACCCAGCAGGCGGTCAGCGGGCAGATCCGGCAGCTCGAGCGCGTGGCCGGCACCCCGTTGGTCCGGCGCCGGTCCAATGGCGTCGAGCTCACCGCGGCGGGGCAGGTGTTCCTGAAACAGGGCCGCGAACTGCTCACCGCGTGTTCGGCGATGGTCTCGGAAGCGCGGCTCGTCGGCTCGGGGCTGTCCGGGCGGCTGCGGATCGCGTTCAAGGCGCAGAGCACCGCACACTTCCTGCCCGACGTCGAGTCGTCGCTGCGCCGGGTCGCGCCCGACGTGGAGGTCGACGCCCTCGCGGTCCACACGCTGCCCGACGAGCTCGACGCCCTTGCCGCGGGCACCGCCGACGCCGCGTTCCTGTGGCTGCCCATCGGAGACGACCGCCGCTTCGTCACGCACTGGCTGCTCGACGAGCCACGCTGGGTCGCGCTGCCGCCCGGGCACCGCCTCGCCACGCGAGCGTCGCTGAAGGTGTCCGACCTGGCGTGCGAGCCGATCGTCGGGCCGCGCGACGGGATGCCCGAGGCCGTGGTGAAGTTCTGGTTCATCGACCCTCGGCCGGACGGCACTCGCGCGGTCTACGGGCCGCAGGGCCGGACGCCGGAGGAGTGCCTGCACCACGTGGCGGCCGGGCGCGGGTCGTGGATCGCGCCCGCGTCGACGGCCGCGTACTTCCCGTACCCGAGGTTGGTGTGGCGGCCGTTGGAGGACGCGACGCCGTTGGGGCTGGCGTTGATCTGGCTCCGGGAGAACTCGAACCCGCTGCTGGACCTGCTGCTGGAGGAGAGCAAGCGGGTGACGCGGCCGACGCCGGTGTGAGTCAGCCGGCCAGGACGGCGAAACTCAGCGCCGCCAGTGCGACGATCGCGGACGCCAGCCTCGTCGCGATCGCGGACGGTCCTTTTCGGACTGTGTTACCCACCCAGTCTCTCAGGCGATGGCCTTGCCACAGCAGGAGTGCCAGTACGACGAGGCCGGCGAACAGGAGCACGAACCAGCGTGGGGCGCCGGCCCAGTCGATGCCGTCGTCGCCGGCGAGGAGGACGGTCGCCGTCGAGGTACCGGTGTCGCGCGCTTCTTCGCGGACGGCGTTGACGGCGCCGACGACGACCAGGACGGCGATGGCGAGCGCGGTCAGCCGTCGGAAGATCTTGGTGGCCCGGCTTTTGCGGCGGTACTTCTCGGGGATTTTCGCAACGTCGGCGACGAGGGCGATGGTGACAGTCAGGAGTACGAGACCGCCCAGGAGCCCCCACCACTTCACGGCGAGGCCCCAGAGGTGCGCCTCGCGCAGGCCCGGGTCGCCGCCGGCCCACCACGCCCAGGCGTCGACGAGGTCGATCTGCATCGGCGCCCTTCCGGTCGGTTCTCGCCCAGCGTAGGGGCGTCTTCCGGGCGTCCGACGGGGCCGCGGCCAGAGTTCTCCCGGCCGCGACCGCGTCGTGATCGCGCTGGATTGTCGGGGGTGGTCTCTATGCTGTGCGTGTCCGGTTGATGACGGAGGGGGATCGGGCGTGGTGGTTCACTCACCGACGCCGCAGGGGCGCGTGCTGGCATTTGTGCTCGCGGGTGTTGCCGGGGTGTGCGAAGTGCTGCTGGTGTGGAACGAGGTCGCGGAGCTGAGCCGGCGTTTCGATCTGAATCCCGGTCCGTACTTCCACCTGGTGATCGCTTTGCTCGGCCTCGGGATGCTCGTCGGCGCGGCGCTGCTGACCGCGCGACGGCCACGGGTCGCGCGGGTGTTGATGCTGGGTGCGGTTGTGCAGGTGGTTCTCGCGGTGCCCGGGTCGATGCTGCTCTGGGGGATTCGGCGGTCGAGTGCTTTCGAGGACGTGTTCCTGCCGGCCGGCTTGGCGGCGGTGATCGCGGTACTGCTGTGGCTGCTCGCGGTGGCGATGGCTTTGCCCGAGGTGATGCCGTGGTTCGCCGGTGGGCCGGGTTGGCAGCCGGGGTACGGCGGGCCGGCCGGTTGGCAGGGTGCGGGGATGCCGGGGGCGATTCCTGGGCAACAGCGGCAAGGGGTTCCGGGGATGGCCGGGCCGGTGTCTGGGCAGCAGTGGCCGGGCGCTGGCGGGGCCGGCCAAGCCTGGCCGGTCGCGGTTCCGGGACAGGTTCCCGGAGCCGCGATGCCGGGCCCAGCTCCAGGACAGCAGTGGCCGGCTGCCGTTGACCACGGCCAAGCCTGGCAAGGCAGCGCGGTGCCGGGGCAGGTTCCTGGACAGGCGATGCCAGGTTCCGTTCCCGGACAACAATGGCCAGGCGCCGGTGAGGCCGGCCAAGCCTGGCAAGGCAGCGCGGTGCCGGGGCAGGTTCCTGGACAGGCAGCCCCAGCGCCCGTTCCCGGACAGCAATGGCAGGGCGCCGGTACGGCCGACCAAGCCTGGCAAGCCGGCGCAGTGCCGCCCGGGCCGGCGTCGCAGGGGTCTGTGGCATCCGGTCCGGCCTGGTCCGGTGCCGTCCCGGCGCACGGTCAGCCCGGACAGCCTTGGCCGGGTTCGGTGCCGCCAGGACAGCCGATGCCGGGTTCCGATGCGCCGGGGGCTCCGCAGCAGCAGTACCCACCGGCAGGGCCGTATCCGCCGGCGCCCCACTGAGCGATGTCCGGTCGGGGGCGGGAAAACCGGGGTTCGCCAAGCGGGGTGAGGCCTTAAGGTTCAGGACATGGGTCAGGTGCTGCCCGTCGAATTCAGTGACGGCGAGGTGCGGGAGCTCGAGCGGCAGGCGGCCGCTGAGGGGCGGAGCCTTCAGGAGTACGTGCGAGAGACGCTGATGACCGCCGTGACTTCGCGGGCCCGCCAGCGCGCGACGGTGCTCGACCACGTGCTGGAAGCGAGCGCCGGCCTCAACGAGCGGCTGGCGCGATGACCGAGTACCTGACTATCCACGACTTGATGGTCGTCGCGCGCCGGGTGGTGCGGGGCGAGCTCGCGGTGCGCGACACGGGCATCCTCGCGGCCGCCGCGGCGCGCCCGCGCACGTCGGTCTTCGGCGAGGAGGCCTACCCCGGCGTGTGGGAGAAGGCCGCCGCGCTCATGGAGTCGCTGGGCCGCGGCCACCCCCTCATCGACGGCAACAAACGCCTCGCCTGGACCGCCACCTGGTTCTTCCTCGGCCTCAACGACAAACCCCTCCGCACGCCCCTCGACGAGGACGCCGCCGAACCCTTCGTCCACGACGTCGTCCAGGGCCACCTCGACCTGCCCCGCATCGCCGCACGCCTGGCCGACTTCGCCTAACCGCCCGGCAACATCTCGCCGAGCGAGGCACCGACGTCGCCCGTCGGCCCGAAGGCAGGAACTCCGCGAGGCAGGCGCAAAGCAGCCCGTGCCCCCCTCATGAGCGGGACCGAACCCTCTCGGTCGAACGAAACCCTGCCCTGCAGCCAGGCGGATTCGCGGAAGTCTCACCGCGAACCCGCCTCCCACTGTGCCGTTTGCGCGTCGACCAGAGCCGTCAAGTCGCCCAACGTCAGCGAGAAGTCGTCGACGTGAAGGCCGAGGCCGCCGCTGCTCGGAGGGCCCACCAGGGCGTCGCCGCCGGAGAGCTGGAGCCAGGACGCGGTGCCGCCGGGGACGGTGCGGAAGTCGCACGCGCCGGTGAACTCGCCGGGGTAGCGGGCGAAGCCGGTGGGGAACACCGGCAGCGAGGTACCGAGGAGGACGGCGGTGAGGTGGCCGTTGGGGAGAAGAGCGTTGCCCTGCACCAAAGTCCGAGTGGGGAGCCGGGTGTCGAGCGGGGTCGTCGCGTCGGGCGCGGCGCCGGTCAGCAGCGCGGCCGGGTTGGTGCAGAGAATGCGGTGGCCGGGCGTCGAAGAGAGGCCGAAGGTGGAACCGGGCGGCGGGACCGTTCCGGCCGGTTGCTTGTACGACGAGTAACCGGCCACGCAGCTGACCGGCACGGGCGCCGCGGCCGAAGCGCGAGCGCACACG
This sequence comes from Amycolatopsis sp. NPDC005232, assembly GCF_040607795.1. Lineage (NCBI taxonomy): Bacteria > Bacillati > Actinomycetota > Actinomycetes > Pseudonocardiales > Pseudonocardiaceae > Amycolatopsis > Amycolatopsis sp. NPDC005232. The sequence goes on from NZ_JBEXHL010000011.1 coordinate 131,143, forward strand.
GGCAGGTGCTGGAAAGCCGCGTCCGGATCGGAGCCGCCGCCGGCCGGGCGGTCGGTGGGGACCTGGACGTTGCCGCCGAGAAGCAGCGCGCTCACCAAGGAGGGCTGCACGTCGGGGTGGCCGTCCACGCGGTCGCGCAGGAGCGAGGCCGCGTCGGCGGCGCCCTGCGAGTGGCCGATCACGACCACTCCGCGGCGACGGTGCGTGACCGGGTCGATGTTGTAGTCGCGCCAGTACGTGTCCCACGCCTGTTCGACGTCTTCGAGGCCCAGCGCGTAGTCGGGTGCCGTGCCGGTGAGCACGCCGACGATGTGCGCGGCCAACGGCGCCTGCCGGTACACGGGCACGAACACGCGGCAGTGACCGAGCAACGGACCGACCTGGGCGTAGGTCACGGCGGCCGCGGCGTCGTCCGGGCCGGGTGGCAGCGAGCCGATCTGCAGCGTCGGATTCGAGAGCAGGTCGACGGTCGGGTAGACAAAGAAGCAGTCCACCGGAGGGGCCGCCGGCGGCTCGAACGGTTCCACCACACTCGCGCCCGACTCCACCCGAGTGGTGTCGAAAGTCACCCGGCCCGGCGACGCGGGGTAGCCGACTGTGAAGCTGCCACCGGGCGTCGCGATCTGCGGGTCACCCGCCAGGTTCTGGTTGCACGGGTTCGCGGCCATGCCGGGCAGGCACACCCACACCGGGTGGTCGAGCGGCGCCGTGCCAGGCGGGGCGGCACCAGACGCGGCGGCCGCCGGGACGGCGGCCGCGAGGCCGAACACGGTCGTGAGAGCCAGCAGGATCGCGCTTTTCCGCACGCTCGACGCTCCTTCACCGGGTGGGCGAGTCCCCCGTAGGCTGGCCGGAGCGAAGTCGATCCGGGAGGTGAGTCGTGCCGTCACGCAATCCGCTGCGCTTGCTGCGCAAGTGGACGGACTGGTTCGAAAACCGCGGCGTGTACATCCCGGGCGAGGAGAGCCGCGCGGTCGACCCGGTGCGTGACTTCGGGTGGCTGATGGTCGCGTGGGGCGCCGGCGTGGCGATCTTCATCCTCTTGTTCGCCTTCGCCGTTTAAGTGGCACATCGGTGACGACTGTCACCCGGAGTGCCCTTTCGGTCACGGATCGGCCACGGCTGTACACCAGGTCCGCGTCTTCGTGCGCGCGCACGTGCACATGCAGGGACAGTGGAGCGGGTCGCCTTCGGTCACTACGCCGAACGGCCTGAGCCCTCGCCCCGACTGGAGTAAACCGAGATGGCGCCCGCGCGCACCCCCAAGCTGTTGCTTTCCGCCTGTTTGCTGATGGCGGTGGCGGCCTGCGGGGTCGACGCGCAGGAAGGCACGGCGACGCTCGGCGGTGGTGGCGGCCCTGCGAAGGCCGCGGCCGCGCAGACGTCGCGTGACCTGCAGTTCGGCGCGGAACACCGGTTCGCCAGCGGCATCACGATCTCGGTTTCCGCCCCGCAGTCGTTCCAGCCCAGCCCCGCCGCGTACCCGCGCAGCTCGCGGGCGGCGTCGTTCGGCATCGAGATCACCAACAACGGCGCGGATTCCTACCGGCTTTCCGGCTTCACGGTCGCCGCGATGATCGACGGACGCCCGACCAAACAGGTCGTCGACGCCACCCAGGGCCTCGGCGGAATCACCGACGCGGGCAAAGACCTGCAGCAGGGCCGCTCCGCGCAGCTGACGCTCGCGTTCGCCGTGCCCGACAGCACCACGCAGCTCACGGTTCAGCTGCGACCCAGCGCGAGCGAGCCCGCCGTGGCCACGTACTGCGGGGCCGTCTGAATTACCAATCCGGCCAAAAGCAGGCCGACCCCCGCGCGGCACGTAACCGTTGCTACGAAGCCATTCGGCCGTGACTGTGGTCGGATTAGTAACGATCGACACAGTACGCTGCGTTCATGACCGAGCAGCGACTCTCCCCCGGCGACGCCGCCCCCGACTTCACCCTGCCTGACAGCACGGGCAAGAGCGTCTCCCTCAGCGACTTCCGCGGCCAGGCCGTCGTCGTGTACTTCTACCCGGCCGCCGGCACCCCCGGGTGCACCAAGCAGGCCTGCGACTTCCGCGACAGCCTCGCCCAGCTCAACGACGCCGGCTACCAGGTCCTCGGCATCTCCCCGGACAAGCCGGCGAAGCTCGCGAAGTTCGTCGAGAACGAGCAGCTGACCTTCCCCCTGCTCTCCGACGAGGACAAGCACGTCCTCACCGCGTGGGGCGCCTTCGGCGAGAAGAAGAACTACGGCCGCGTCTACCAGGGCGTCATCCGCTCGACCTTCATCGTCGACGCGGAAGGCAAGATCGCGAACGCCTTCTACAACGTCCGCGCGACCGGTCACGTCGCGAAGCTGATCCGAGACCTCGGCATCCCCGCCTGAGCCACGAAACCCGCCGCCGGGGTGAGCGGTTCACTCAGGCGGGCCGGCGGCGGGGAAGCGCAGCGTGAACGTCGAGCCCTCGCCCAGCGTGCTGAGCACCGAGACCGTGCCGCCGTGGGCGGCCGCCAGGTTGCGGACGATGGCGAGGCCCAGGCCACTGCCGCCGCTCGCGCCGCGGGTGCGGGCCTTGTCCGCGCGCCAGAAGCGGTCGAAGACGTGGGGCAGGTCGTCGGCGGCGATGCCGACGCCGGTGTCGGCCACGGAGAACACGACGTCCGAATCGGCACGCGTGGCGCTGACCGTGACGGAGCCGCCGCGGGGGGTGTGGCGGACGGCGTTGGACACGAGGTTGTCGATGGCCTGCCGCAGGCGCACGGGGTCCGCCGTGACGGCCGGGTCGGCCATCGACCGCACCACCAGCTGAACGCCCGCCGCGTCGGCGCGGGCGGCGTGGGCCGCGGCGAGCTGGGTGAGCAGGGAGTTGGCGTCGATGGGCTCGGGGTGCACGCGCAGCGCGCCGGCGTCGGCGAGGGCGAGGTCCTGCAGGTCGTCGACGATGTGCTGCAGGTGCAGCGCCTCTTCGAGCAGCGACACGACGAGCTCGTCGTCGAGCCGGCTCACGCCGTCCTGCGTGGCCTCCAGCCAGCCGCGGATGTTGGACAGCGGCGTGCGCAGCTCGTGCGCGATGTCGCTGACCATGGCCTTGCGCGCGGTCTCCAGCTTCTCGCGCGCCTCGGACATGTCGTTGAACGCCCGCGCCAGCCGCGCGATCTCGTCCTTGCCCTTGACCTTCACGCGCGCCCCGGCCTCGCCCGCCTCCATGCGCTGCGCGGCGCCCGTGAGCGCGTGCAGCGGCCGGATGAGCCGGATCGACGCGAGCCCGGTGGCCACGACCGTGAGCACGAGGATCGCGCCCGCCACCTCGGCCAGGCGCACCTGGTTGTCCGACGACAGCGTGAACCCGCTCGGCGGCTGGTCACTGCCCTTCTCCGTGATGTAGAGCCACGCGGGGGGCGCGACGTAGGACGCCAGCTGCTCATGACGCGCGGACGTCACGCAGCTCTGCGCCGTCGTGTCCGTCGCGTCCGTCGCGCCGGTCTCGGGCCCGACGAACGTCCACGACAGCGACAGCTGCGCCGCCGGAGCGCTCTGCGCGCTGCGGCCGAGGCAGGCGTTCACGAGGTCCTGCAGCTTGTCGAGCGCGGCCTGTTCGGTGTCGGTGGGTTGCTCGAGGCTCGTGCCGTTGCACCGCGTGAGCGCGTACGGGTCGTCGGCCACCACTCGCGGGTGCCCACCGGGCGACACCTCGATGCTGCCGACGCTCCCGCGCTCTTGCACGCACCGCAGCACGCGCTGCGCGACGCCCGTCAGCCTCGCCTTTTCGTCCTGCGGCAACGCATACGGCCCCACCGCCTCCGGGTCGATCCGGTCCGGTGTGGACTGCACGCCCAGCCCCGGGTCGACCGACAACGGGTCGACCACCACCGAAGGCTGCGGCGGCAACCGTCCGGGGTCGGGGTCGGAGCTCGCGATCACCTTGCCCTGCGGGGTCGCCAACACCACGCGGCGGCCGGTGCTCTCGGCGTAGGTGGTCACGACCTTGCCGACGCCGTCCCAGTTCGGGTGCGTGGCCGCGTAGCCGAGCAGGCCCTGGTAGATGGTGCCGTCGTCGGCGAAGACCTGGCCCTGCTCCTGCCGGATCGCGCCCGTGGTGGTGCGCGCGGCGAGCCACGCCGTGGCCGCGATCGCGCACACCGCGACCAGCGCCGACACCGCGATGAGCCGGACCAGCAGGCTACGCCGCATCGGGCGGCCCGGCCGTGAGCTTGTAGCCGACGCCGTACACGGTCAGCAGTCGCTTGGGTTTGCGCGGCGCCGCCTCGATCTTCTTGCGCAGGTTCATCACGTGGACGTCGATCGCGCGCTGGGTGATGTAGCGGTCGAAGCCGTGCAGGTGCTCCAGCAGCTGCCCGCGCGTGAACACCTGGTCCGGGTGCGCGGCCATCACCTCGAGCAGCCGGAACTCGCCCGGAGTGGTCTCGATCAGCTGCCCGGACACGACAACTTCGTGCCGGCCGACGTCCACAGTCAGCGCGCCGACGCGCAGCGGGCCACCCGGGGGAACGGCAGTTTTGGTGCGGCGCAACAAAGTCCGCACCCGAGCCATCAGCTCGCGGGGGCTGTACGGTTTGGTGATGTAGTCGTCGGCCCCGAGGTCCAGACCACGCAGCAGGTCGTCCTCTGTGGACCGTGCGGTCAGCATCAGCACGGGCACGTCGGACTCCGCGCGCAGGATCCGGCACACCTCGAGCCCGTCCATGCCGGGCAGCATGACGTCGAGCACGAGCAGGTCCGGCGGGCGGCGGCGGACGAGGTCGAGCGTCTCGCGGCCGTCGGGCACGACCACCACCGAGTGGCGTTCCCGCTCGAGGTAGCGGCGGACGAGCTCCGCTTGCTTCGGATCGTCCTCCGCGAGCACGATGTCTGCGCACATGCTGCGAGCATAAGGATCTCCGCCGACGCGGGCGACCCAGCGCCGCGGGAACACCGGATCAGCACCGCTTCCTGACGGCTTCCTGACAATTCGCCGCGATAGTGGCCTCCGGACCCGCGGCTCAGTCCACTTCGGACGCGCCGGGTGAGTGGAAGCGGAGAAACGATGATGGAGGCCGTCAGTGGCCGGTAAGTCCCGGCGGCGCGCGATCGCCGTCTCAGCCTCGGCCGCCGTTGTGGTGCTGCTCGGCGTCGGCGCGTACGTGGCCATCGACCACGGCCGCGGCACGGCGGCAGCCGCGGCTCCCCCGCCCGCCGTGACCACCGTCGCCGTGGCCAAGACCGACCTGTCGAACACGCGGACGTTCACCGGCACCCTCGGCTTCGGCGCGCCCGAGCCGCTCAAGGGCGCGGGCGCCGGCGTGGTCACGCAGCTCCCGGACGTCGGCACCGTGGCCCAGCGCGGGAAGCCGCTGTACTCCGTGAACGGCGTGGGAGTGCCGGTGTTCTTCGGCGACACCCCACTGTTCCGCAAGCTCGACAACCCCGACCTGACCGGCCCGGACGTCGCCACGGTGGCCGACAACCTCGCCCGCCTCGGCTACTCCGTCGGCACGCGCGCGAAGGACCCGCAGAAGGCGAAGTTCACGTTCACCGACGCGCTGAAGAAGTGGGAGAAGAAGGCCGGCCTGCCGGACACGGGCACGCTCGACGTCGGCCAGGTCGTGGTGCTGCCCGGCGAGGCGCGCGTGAACAGCGTGACGGCCCAGCTCGGTGACCCCGCCGCTGGCCCGCTGCTCACCACGACGCCGACGGCGAAGGTCGTGATCGCGCCCGTGGACGCGGCGGAGGTCGGCTCGGTGAAGACCGGCATGGCCGTGACGATGGTGCGCCCGGACGGCAAGGAGATCCCGGCGAAGGTCACTTCGGTGAGCACCGCCGTGACCGGCGGCGACCCGTCGGGCGGCGACCCGGCGCAGGGGCCGCCGAAGATCAACGTGACCGTGGTGCCCGTGAACGCCTCGGACGTCGGCGACCTGGACTCGGCGTCGGTGCAGGTCCAGGTCGCCACCGAGACCCACGCCGGCGTGCTGGCCGTGCCGCTCGGTGCGCTGGTCGCGTTGCGCGAAGGCGGCTACGCCGTGCAGCTGCAGGGCGGGAAGCTCGTGCCGGTGAAGACGGGCATGTTCGCGCGCGACCAGGTGGAGATCAGCGGCCCGGGCATCACCGAGGGCCTGCGGGTGGTGACGACCTCGTGACGCCGGTGCTGGCCCTGCGCGGGGTGAGCAAGCACTACCCCGGGGGTGTGAAGGCGCTCGACGACGTGTCGCTGGCCGTCGCCGAGGGTGAGCTGCTGGCGATCGTGGGACCGTCCGGTTCGGGCAAGTCGACGCTGCTGAACATCGTCGGCACGCTCGACCTCCCGACTTCCGGCACCGTCGAGCTCGGTGGCCAGGATGTGACGCAGCTGAGCGACCGGCGGCTGTCCGCCCTGCGCGGGCGGTGGCTCGGGTTCGTGTTCCAGCAGTTCCACCTCACCGACGGCCTCAGCGCGGCGGAGAACGTGGCCACCGGCCTGCTGTACGCCGGCGTGCCGCGCAAGCAACGCCGTCCGCTCGCGTTGGAGGCCTTGGGCCGGGTCGGGCTCGCGCACCGCGTGGGCCACCGGCCGCACGAGCTCTCCGGTGGTGAACGCCAGCGGGTCGCCATCGCGCGGGCCGTGGTGAACGACCCCGCGCTCGTGCTCGCCGACGAGCCGACGGGCGCGCTCGACACCGCCAACGGCCGCGCCGTCCTGGAGCTGCTCCACGGACTCAACGCCGAAGGAACGACCATCGCGATCATCACGCACGACCGCGACATCGCGGCGAGCCTGCCGCGGCGCATCGAGTTCCGCGACGGCCGGATCGTGCAGGACCTCGTGGTGAGTGCCGCGTGAGCACAGCACTCGACACTCGCCCGGTGCGCCTGGGCCTGCGCGATGTCCTGCGTCTCGGCCTGCTCGGGATCAGCACCCGGCGGCTGCGCGCGGCGCTGTCGGCGCTCGGGATTTCGCTCGGTATCGCCACGATGATCGTGGTCACCGGCATTCCGGCGTCGAGCCAGGCCGCGCTGCTGGACAAGCTGACGGCGCTGGGCACGAACATGCTGCGCGCCGAACCGCAGCCGAACCAGACGCCGCCGGTGCTGCTGCCGGAGTCGTCCGTCGGCAGCGTCGCGCGGATCGGCCCGGTCACCACGGCGGCGGCCGTCGCGAACACGCACCAGACCGTGCGGCGCTCCGATCTGACCGACCCGCTCGACGGCTCGGGTCTCGCCGTGCTGGCGAGCAGCCCGGACCTGCTGTCCGCGCTCAACGGCACCGTGCAGAGCGGCAAGTTCCTCGACGCAGCAACGCAGAACCTGCCCGCCGTCGTGCTCGGGTACGTCGCGGCCTCGCGGCTCGGCATTCCCGCGGTGACACCCGGGCGGCCCGCGCCGATCGTGATGATCGGCGAGCAGTGGTACACCGTGACCGGCGTGCTGGCGCCGATGCCGCTGGCACCGGACATCGAGCGCGCGGTGCTCGTCGGCTGGGGTTCGGCGAAGCAGTTCCTCGGCTTCGACGGCCACCCGACGGTGATCTACGTGAAGGCGCGCGAAGACGCGATTCCCGACGTACGCGCGGTGTTGCCCGCGACGCTGTACCCGCAGCTGCCGGGGTTGGTTTCGGTGAGCCGGCCGTCGGACGCGCTGGCGGCCAAGCAGGCGAGCCAGACGACGTTCTCCGCGCTGTTCCTCGGGCTGGCGGGGGTCGCGCTGCTGGTCGGTGGTGTCGGCGTGGCCAACACGATGTTCATCTCGGTGCTGGAACGCCGTCGCGAGATCGGCTTGCGGCGCGCGTTGGGGGCGACGCGGGGACAGATCCGCGGGCAGTTCCTCACGGAGGCGGTGGCGTTGTCCGGTCTCGGCGGTTTGGCGGGGACGGTGCTGGGGATCGTGGTGACACTGCTTTACACGACGTACCAAGGGTGGCCGCCCGTGATCCCGCCACTGTCCGTGGCCGGCGGTGTGGCGGGCGCGCTGGTGGTGGGTGCGCTGGCGGGGATCCACCCATCGATCCGCGCGTCTCGGCTCACCCCGACGCAGGCGCTGGCAACGACATGAGGGAGCTTCGAATGTCCAAAGTGGTCTGGCTCGCGGGGCTGGCACTGGTTCTCGCGGCGTGTTCGTCGCCCGCGCCGTCCAGCCCTCACGTCGCTTCGCTGGGTACGCCGTCGGTGACCGCGTCGTCCTCGGCGCCTGCCTCGACCGACGCCGATGGTGGCCGACCCCGCCACCGCGTCGACGAATCGCCGGAAGACTCCCAGCGGCTCATCGAACCGTGGCGTACCTGCATGAAGGACCACGACGCGGACGTCGACCAGCAGCCCCACAGCATCGCGGGCGCCGAACAGTGGTCCAAGGACCACCAGGCCGCCGGCGACGCGTGCCGGTCCAAGCTGCCCCTGCTGCCGTGGGGCGAGGACCCGGCGAACCCGGCGTACAAGGACAACCTGCACCGCTGGGTCGAATGCATGACCTCGCAGGGCATGCACGTCGCCGAAGACCCGGACGACGACGAGTCCCCGTGGCACTACACGAGCAACAACCAGCCGCCGAACTCGGACAAGATCGAGCAGGGGTGCGAAGTTCAGGTGATGGGACCGAGCGACAAGTAGCGGCTACTCCGCCCCAATGTGGCGTTGGTTGCGTTGAGCGCACCCAATGTGGCGTTCGGTGCGTTCAGCGCACCGAACGCCGCATTGGGGCGCTGGGGGAGGGGGAGAGTGGAGGGGAGTCAGCCGAGCGAGGCCGCTCGGGCCACGCTGTTGAGCAACGACGAGTTCATCAGGAACTTCAGCTCCAGCTCCGGGTCATCGCCCAAAGCCGCGAGTTCCGCCAGCCGTTCCTTACGCCGCACCGGATCCTTCTCCTCCAGGCGGCGCTTGTTCGTCACGGTCTGCTGCTGCACGAACTCGATGTTCACCGTGCGGCGGCGCAGGTCGTAGCGGTCGAGGACCTTCTCGTCGGCCGAGGAGGCGAACTCGTGCAACGAAGCGGCCAGCTCGACGGCGTCGTGGATGCCGCAGTTGAGGCCCAGGCCGCCGATGGGGTTGTTGACGTGGGCGGCGTCGCCGGCGAGGAAGACGCGGCCGGAGCGGAAGCTGGCCGCCACGCGCTGGTGCACGTTGTACAGCTTGCGGTGCACGAGCTGGTCCGCCGGGTTCGCCGAGAGTGCCAGGCCCGAAAGCCGGGCCCGCGCGCCTTCGTCGCCGACGGCTTCCTCGTCGGTTTCGCCCACGTTGGTGGGGAAGACGGCGCGCCAGCGGCCCTTGCCGTCGTCGCCGGCGACCTTGAAGAGGTTGACCCACTCGCGGGGGTCGGCCCAGTAGTTGCGGTAGCTGCAGTCCAATTCGGACTGGAAGTCGAACAGCGTGGTGAGCACCAGGAACCGCTCGGGCCAGGTGTAGCCCTCGAACTCGATCCCGAGCGCCTTGCGCACCGTGCTGCGCCCGCCGTCGGCGCCGATCACGTAGTCCGCGGTCACCGGGCCCTCGGCGGTGTGCACGGTGGCGGAGTTCGCGTCCTGGGTCACGCCCGTCACCGCGGCGCCGAAGCGGACGTCCACTCCGGACAGCCGCTCCAGCACCATGTTCACGATCTTGTGCTGCTCGATCTGGACCACGAACGGATACGGGGTCACGTCGCGCAGCACGTCGTGGTCCAGCCGGGTGATCATCGACCGCTCCGGCCGGTCCCAGAAGTCGAAGTACCGCGCGACGAGCCCGCGCTCCACCACGTCGTCCATCAGGCCCAGCTCACCGAGCATCGCGAGGGTGGACGGGTGCACCGTCGCCGCGCGCGGTGCGTCCTCCACTCCCTGCTCGGCTTCCAGCAGCGTCACGTCGAACCCCCGCCGGGCGGCGGCCAGCGCGAACACCGCGCCGACCGGACCCGCGCCCACGACCACAACACGCTGTCCCATGGTGTTCCAATCCCCTTTCAGTCGAGTTTCGCGAGCCAGCCGGCCACGGTGTCCACCAGCGCCTCGCCGGAGCCGTCGAAGCGGTGCCCCTCCGTGCCTTCCGGCGAGGGCAGCGACACCGACGTGACCGACGGCGAGATGCCCTGCTCCAGCGCCGCCTCCAGCCAGCCGGGTTCGAAGTCGTGGATCACGGTGTCGTGCTGGTCGCGCACCATGAGGATCGGGTTCGGCACGCGGGCGATCCACTCGATGCTGCGCGCGCCCGCGGTGCCGGTGCGCCGGTAGGTGAGGAAGTGCTGCGCCGTCACCGCAACCGAGCGCCCGCCGAGCCACGACATCTGCGTGGACAGCGTGCGGCCGAAGTCGCCGGCCTGCGCGGCCGCCACGGCCTCCTCGGTCAACGCACGGTAGGTGGCCTCGTCGTTGATGAGCAGGTGGCGCGACTTCCACGGCAGGTCCGCGAACATCCCGGTCAGCGCGATACCCGCGGTCTCCGGGTGCCAGTGCGTGGCCGCGAAGTACGAGACCTGCGACGTGCCCAGGCTGTGCCCGTGCAGCACGATCTTCGAGTAGCCCAGCGAACGCGCCGTCCAGTACGCGGCCTCGATGTCGCGCACGGTCGCGTAGAAGTTGTCGGTGTTCACGGCGTCGCCCGACTGGCGGGTGTTGATCGCGAGCACCGGCACGCCGCGGCCGCTGAGGCCCAGCGCCAGCGTGCGCACCGGCAGGCTGCCGATGCTGCCGCCGCTGCCGTGCACGCTCAGCACGAGCGGAGCGTCGGGCAGCGGCTCGGCCGGCACCAGGTGCGCGGCCGGCCCGGATCGCCCGTCGAGCGAGGTGATCTCGTAGTACTGCAACGACACGCCGTCGGGCGCGTCGAAGTCGAGCAGGGATCCCGGTGTCTCCGCGGGCCGGTAGGTGACCGCCGCGGCCGTTTTGTCCTCAGTGGACACTTGTCGTGCTCCCGTCACTTCGAACCGGTGTAGACGAGCTTGCTGTAGTCGACCGTGCCGCCGAAGCCGCCGAACTGCTTCATCGCGTCACCCCAGATCTTCAGGTCGTCCTGCGAGACCTCGGTGGTGAACTCGCCCAGTGGCGACTTCTTGGCCTGCTCGGGCGTGACCTTGGTGTACGTGGCCAGGGCGGTGTAAGCCTTGTCGTTGTTGGCCTTGACCCACTGCGCCGCGTCCTGCAGCGCCGCCTTGAACCCGTCGGCGAGCTGGGGGTTCGCCGCGGTCCAGTCCTTCGACGCGATCCAGTACGTGCCGCCGAGGTAGTTCGCGCTCAACGCCCGCTCCGGGTCGCCGAGGCTGCGCATCCCGGCCTGCTTGCCGACGGTGATGAAGGGGTTGATCACCTCGACGGCGTCGACCTGACCGGCCTTCAGCTCGTCGATCATGTTGGGCGTCGGCACCTGCACGAACTGCTCGGCAGCGGGGTCCACGCCGTTCTTCGACAGCCACGCCTTGGTGGAGATGTTGATGTTGCCGGTGAGGGTCGGCGAGCCGATGCGCTTGCCCTTGAGCTGTTTCACGTCGGTGATGTCCGGGCGCACGAAGATCTGCACGCTCTGGTCCTGCGGCGAGTCGCCGTTGTTGCCCGACACGGCCACGAGCGGCACCCCCGAGGAGGACGCGCGCAGCATGATCGGCGCGACGCTGAACCCGAGGTCGTACTGCTTGCCCAGCAGCGACGGCACCAGCGTGATGTCGTTGAGGGTCGTCGTCTTGACGTCTTTGATGCCGTGCTTGGTGAAGAAACCCTGTTGCTGGGCGACGACAACCGCGAGCGAGTCGTTGGTGTTGTTCAGTGCCACGCGGATCGTGCCGTCGCTCGACGCGGAGTCACCGGAGCTGCTGCAGCCGGACACGGCCAGCGCGCCTGCGAGCAGTGCGGTGACCAGCGTGGTGATGCGGGTGCCCCTCATGACGCCTCCGTGGGAGTGGGGGGAATGGGGATCGGGGAGAGTTCACTATCCGAAGTAGTTGAGCAGAGACAGTAACTCAAGTTAGCTAATCTCTCAACGGTCCAGCTCAGGACGTTGGTAACGGCCTTGTTAAGCCTGGATCGCAGACCAAAAAGCACTACTCAAGTCATTGACGTGTGGAAGGCTAGGCGCCCATCATGGCCAACGCCAGCCCTGAAGGAGGTCCCGATCCCGTGACCGTAGAAGCCACCGCGCCGGCCACCGAGACGGCGGATGCGTTTTCCTGTTCGAAGCTCTTCGTCGAGTACCGCACGCGCAACAAGGTGCTGCGAGTGCTCGAAGATGTCGGTTTTTCCTGTGCCCAAGGGGAGTTCCTCAGCATTCTCGGGCCGTCCGGCACCGGGAAGACGACCCTGCTGCGGATCCTCGCCGGGCTCCTCGTCCCGGGCGAGGGCTCGTCCGTGCGGTTCCGCGGGAAGGAGATCACCGGTCCGCCCGCCGGCGTCGGCATCGTGTTCCAGAACTACGCCGCGTCGCTGCTGCAGTGGCGCACCGTGGAGCGCAACGTCGCGCTGGGCCTGGAAGGCCGCACGAGCAAGGCCGAACGCGACGAACGCGTCCGCGACGCGCTCGAGCTGGTCGGCCTCGCCGACCGCGGCAAGGACTACCCGTGGCAGCTCTCGGGCGGCATGCAGCAGCGCGTGCAGATCGCGCGCTCGCTCGTGATGCGCCCCGAGGTGCTGCTGATGGACGAGCCCTTCGGCGCGCTCGACGCGATGACCAAGGCGCAGCTGCAGGACGAGCTGCTCAAGGTCGCCGAGGTCACCGGCGCGACGGTCGTGTTCGTGACCCACGACATCGACGAGGCCGTGTATCTGTCCGACCGCGTGCTCGTGCTCGCGGGCCGTCCGGCCACGGTCGGGCGCGAGCTGCGCATCGACCTGCCGCGCCCGCGCGACCAGGTGGCCACGAAGGAGCTCCCGGCCTACCTCGCCGCTCGGCACCGCGTGTACGAGGCGCTCAAAGCCGAGTCCGAGGCGCACGATGCGGGGGCCGAATGAGGCGCCTGATCGGGTTCGCGGTGCCGGTGGCCGTGATCCTGCTGTGGCAGCTGGTGAAGTCGGCCGGGCTGCTGCCGTACGACAACGTCCCGGCACCGTCGGACATCTGGTCGTCCACAGTGGATCTCGCGTCGTCCGGTGAGCTGATGACGAACACCGGGCACACGCTCGCCGCCTGCCTCGGCGGCTGGGCGCTGGGCTCCGCGCTGGGTCTGTTGCTGGGGTTGCTGCTCGGGCTCGTCCGTCCCGCGTGGACCTACGGCATGGCCTCGGTGGAGGTGCTGCGCGCGCTGCCCGCGATCTCGTTCGTGCCGATCGTGGTGATCCTGCTGGCGCAGACCGTGGAGATGGAGATCGTGATCGCCGCGTGGGTCGCGATCTGGCCCGTGGCGATCAGCACGATCGACGGCGTCCGCGGCGTGAACCCGGTGCACCAGGATCTCGCGCGCACCCTCGGTCTCTCGCCGGTGGCGAAGGTCGTGAAGTTCGCGCTGCCCACGGCGTTGCCGAAGATCATCGTGGCCCTGCGGCTGAGCCTCTCGGCCGCGCTGGTGCTGGCCATCGTCGCCGAGATCGTCGGCGACCCCGAGGGCATCGGCTACGCGCTGGTGCAATCGCAGCAGTCGCTGCGCCCGGCGGCGATGTTCTCCTACATCCTGCTCACCGGCGTGCTCGGCATCGTGCTCAACTTCATTCTCGTGTGGACACTCCGGTTCGTGCCGGGTGCCCGTCAAGCCGCCGGGGGAGCCGACGATGCCGCGTAAAACCCGCAAGTCCGGTGTCGCGCCCCTGCGGGGCCTGTTGCCGCTGGCGCTACTGCTCGTGCTGTGGCAGGTGATCGGCGACAGCGCGAGCACGTTCTTCCCGCCTCCGGCGAAGTGGTTCAGCCAGACGTGGGAGCTCACGTCCGGCGGCGCGCTGGTCGACGGACTGCTTGCCACGCTCGAGACGTTCGTGATCTCGTTGCTGGCCGCGACCGTGCTCGGCGCGGTACTGGGCCTGCTCATCGGCCACGTCCCGCTCGCGGAACGGCTGCTCGGCCCGATTCTCGAGTACTTCCGGTTCCTGCCGGGGGTCGCGCTCGTGCCGCTCGCCGTGCTGCTCGTGGGCTACACCGAGTCGATGAAGCTCTATGTGGTGGTCTTCGGTGCCCTGTGGCCCGTGCTGCTGCAGGTGCGCCAGTCGGCGAAGGCGGCCGACGTGATCCTCTCCGACGTGGCCTCGACGCTGCGGCTCGGGAAGTTCGCCGCGTTCCGCAAGATCCACCTGCCCGCGATCGTGCCGGGACTGCTGCTGGGCGTGAAGATCGCGGCGCCGCTCACGCTGGTGCTGGTGCTCGTGGTCGAGATCAGCACGCAGGTGTCCGGGCTGGGCAAGCTCATGGAGACCGCGCAGCAGAACTTCCAGTCGGCCCAGGTCTACGGGCTCGTGGTCGTGGTCGGGCTGGTGGCGCTCGTGATCAACATGCTCGTGTCGGGGATCGAGGGGTTCCTGCTGCGGTACCGCCCGCAGAACTGAACAAGACCAAGGGGCTCCGGTCCGGTGTGGACACACCCGGGCCGGGGCCCCTTTCCACGTTCGGGCTTTCGGCGATCTCAGTGGTGATGCGCGTGCGCGTGGTGCCCGGCGGCGGTGAGCAGCAGTGCCAGCCGGGGGTCGGAGTCCAGCCCCAGGTAGAACGAGAACGTGGCCAGCGCGCCGAACTTGCCCTCGTCGGTGAGTTGGCGCTGGAAGTGGTTCACGTGGTGGTGCACGGCGTTGTCGATGGTGCGCAGCACCTCGATGCCGGCCTCCGACGCGTGCACGGCGATGACCCGGCGGTCGTCGGGGATGCGGGCGCGGTGCACGAGCCCCTTCTCCTCGAGCTGGCGGATCAGGCGCGACGCGAGCGCGGGCGCAATGTCGAGGCGGTCGGCGACCTTGTTCACCGGCAGCGGGTCCTCGGCGCCGAAGATCTGCAGCAGTGCCTGGTGCTGAAGCGGCTGCAGCCCGCCCGCGATGGCCTGCTCGTCGAGCAGCCGCAGGATCTTCCGCAGCACGAACCGCGCGTGGGCGATCGCCTTGACGTGGTTGGCGAAGTCGAGGTCGCTCGACGCGACCGCGCCCTTGCCCCACAGGGCGAGTAGCTCCGCGGTCCCGTCCTCCACCGTGTTCGCCCCCCTCAAAGACATCATCAAGTCAATGACCTGAGGACACTATATCAGGAAGAGGTCAGGAATCGACGGCCCCGCGGATGGCTTCGGCGATCGCCGACTGCGGGTCGAGGCCCACGTAGAACGCGAAGATCGACAGCGCCGACAGGCGTTCGTCCTCGTTCAGCTGGTGCTGCAGGAACGCGACGCTGTGGTGCACCTCGTTGTCGATCTCCGCGAGCTTCTCCGCGCCCGCGGTGGTCGCCACGACGTTGGTCGCGCGGCGGTCGCTCTCCGACGCCTCGCGCGTGACCAGGCCCAGCTCTTCGAGCCGGCGCACCATGCGGGAGGCGAACGCGGCGGCCACGTCGAGCCTGGCCGCCAGTGTGCTCACGGTGATGCCGCGGGCCTCGTTGGACCCGTACACCTGCAGAAGTGCCTGGTGCAACAGGGGTTCCAGGCCGTGGGTCTTCGCCTGCTCGTCGACGATCCGCAGCACGCGGCGCGTGACGTAGCGGGCGTCGGCGATGTTCTTCACGTACGCCTGGAACTCGCGGCTGCGCTTGGCGTCGCCGATGTCGGCCCACTTGGTGTAGGCGCGCATTGCGTCGTTCATGGGGTGGAGTTTCCTCTCGGACGAGCGCGGCGGCGAGCGAACCCGGCGATCATACGTCGCACCGATTTAGTTGACTAAAGTAAGGTATTCTTGTTAGCCTTCTGGCCCAGGAGGTCCCCCCATGGCTCTGCACCCCGCGGACAGTGATCCGAGCGGATTCAAAGCAGCACTCGGCTCGTTTGCCGCGAGCGTCAACGTCATCACTCTCTCGGACGCGGCCGGTCGCCCGCTTGGCATGACCGCCACCGCGTTCTCGTCGGTGTCGGTCGATCCGCTCATGATCCTCGTCTGTGTCAACCGTTCCACCCGCACCTACGAGCGCATCGCCGAAACCCGCCGGTTCGGCGTGAACATCCTCGGCTCGCCGGCGCGCGAGATCTCGGACCACTGCGCCCGCCCGGGCGCCGACAAGGCCCTGCCCGAGGAATGGCTCACCCGCCGCGAGGGCTGGCACAGCCCTGCCCTCTCCGGCGCTCTCGCGTTCCTGGACTGCGAAATCGACCAGGACGTGCACGCGGGCACGCACGCCGTGCTCATCGCCACCGTCGGCGGCATCGGGCTCAGCTCGGCGCTGCCGCACCACGAACCGCTCCTGCACTTCCGCGGCCGCTACCGGCAGCTGCAGGCAGGAGTCCACCACCCGCGGCCCCGGCCGCTACCGATCGCACTGGAGGAAACGGCGTGACGCGTTCCGGCAAGGACTACGTCGAAGGACTGCGCGACAACCGGCGAGTGTTCGTCGACGGCGAATACGTCTCCGACGTCGCCGCGCACCCCGCGTTCAAGGGGGCCGTCGAGTCCATCGCGCGCGTGTACGACGTCGCGCACGACCCGGCCAACGCCGCGGAGATGACGTTCCCGTCCCCGACCACCGGCGCCCCGGTGAACCTGTCGTACCTCATCCCGCGCGGCGAGGACGACCTGCGCCGCCGCCGTGTCGCGCTGCGCAAGACGGCCGAGGCGACCTTCGGCCTGATGGGCCGCGGGCCCGAGCACGTCGCGGGCTTCCTGGCCGGCTGGGCGGGCCGCTCCGACGTCTTCGCGGCGGGCGAGCAGCGCTTCGCCGACAACGTCACGAAGTTCTACGAGTACGTGCGCGACAACGACTTGTACTGCTCCTACGCGATCGTGCCGCCGCAGATCGACCGCAGCAAGCCGGCGCACCAGCAGGCCGACCCGCACCTCTACGCGGGCGTCAAGGAGGAGCGTGAGGACGGCATCGTCATCGCAGGCGCGCAGATGCTCGGCACGGGCGCGGCGATCTCCGACTACCTCATCCTCAGCTGCATCGTGCCGCTGCAGCCGGGTGACGAGGACCAGGCGATCTCCGTCGCCGTCCCGATCGGCGCCGAGGGCCTGAAGATCTACTCGCGGCGCAGCTACGCCGAAGCCGCCACGAGCGTGTACGACTACCCGCTCGCCACGCGCTTCGACGAGACCGACTCGCTGATCGTCTTCGACGACGTCTTCGTGCCGTGGGACAAGGTGTTCGTGTTCCGCGACCGCCAGATCACGAGCGACCAGTGGAGCCGCACGCCGGCGCACCTGCTGGGCAACAACCAGGCCCAGATCCGCTTCTCCGTGAAGCTGGACCTGCTGGCGGGCCTGGCGCTGCGCGTGGCGCGCATGAACGGCTCGGACAAGTTCCCGCCGGTGCGCGGCGTGCTCGGCGAGCTGGCCGCCCACGCGGCCATGGTGTCCGGCCTCGTCTACGCGCAGGAGCAGAACTGCGAGCTCGACGAGAAGGGCGTGGCGTGGCCCGGGCGCGAGGAGTGCTACGCGACCATGACGTTGCAGTCGGACTTCTACCCGAAGCTGCTGCACCTGGTGCGTGACCTCGTCGGCGGTGGCGTGATCCAGCTGCCGTCCTCGGCCGCCGACTTCGAGAACCCTGAGGCGCGCGCCGACTTCGAGCGGTACGTGCAGTCGCCGGGGCACCCGACCGTCGAGCGCGTGAAGCTGCTCAAGCTCGTGTGGGACCTCGTCGGCTCGGAGTTCGCGAGCCGCCACCAGCAGTACGAGATGTTCTACGCGGGCGCGCCCTTCCTCGTGAAGTCGCGCATGAGCCAGATCTACGACTTCTCCCGCGCGGAGGCCCTCGTGGACGGCGCCCTGGCCGGCTATGACCTCAGCGGCCGCACGGAGACCGTGCAGGCCTGAGCGAAGCACACAGACTGCGGGTCGCCCGGCGGGATGCCGGGCGACCCGTTTCCATGCCCGCGCGACGATGATGCTCGCCGGCCCGCGAAGACGTGGCCGCCGAAGACGTGGACCGCGAAGACGAGAAAGGGCGCCCGGCCGGGACCGGGCGCCCTTTCTCATGTCCGCTGTGGACGGTTCAGCTCGCGCGGTAGCGCACCTCGAACGTCAGGCAGCCTTCCTCGCTCGTCCACGGGCCGTGCTCCATGCCCGGCGGGCGGCAGGCGTAGTCGCCGGCCGAGAAGGTCTTGCCGAGGCGCGTGTCGTGGAACGAGCCTTCGAGGATGTAGACCTCTTCCCAGAAGTCGTGCACCTGCACGCCGTTCGGGGTGGTGTCCGTGCCGGGCTCGAAGCGCAGAATGCGCGTCGCGACGCCACTGTCGCCGTCGGCGGCGAGGATGCGTTCGGTCAGCTGCGGCACGACGCCCGCGCAGGGCGTGAACTCCACCGTCTTGGCGGGGAAGAACTCGTGTTCCGGTTTGGCCATGGGGGTTTCTCTCTCCAGGTACGAGGGGTCAGGACACCGAGTAGGCGTGGGTGAGCTCGGGGCCGCCGGGCAGGGCCAGCGACAGCGTCCAGGCCTTCCCGGGCACGAACTTGCCGTCGAGCAGCGTCAGGGTGCCGCAGAACATCACCAGGTCGCGCTCGGCCGAGCCGCCGAGCAGGGCCAGCACGTCGGTGGGGATGCGCAGGGCGCTGAGCGGGCCGTGCTGGTAACGCACGCCGTCCACAGTGGATTCGGCGACGATCGCGTCCCAGTCGGGGTTGTCGACCGGGATCACGGTGGTGCCGAGCGGCTTGGGGCAGGCCGCCTTCGAGTCCTTGACGCTGGAGGTCTCGATGTCGCGGTCGGTGTGGTCGGAGCCCACGGTCAGGTAGAGCTTGCCGCCCGCGCGCACGAGCACCGGCTCGACCTCGCCGGAGGTGTTGGTGCCGTCGACGGAAATGGCCGCGGCCTGCGTCGCCAGCGCCGCGTCGAGCTCGTAGAACGCCGGGACGGAGTCGGGCGGCGGCACGCCGATGGCGGCGAGCTCGTCGATGTGGTGCTTCACGGCGGCCTCGTCGCGGCCGGTGTAGCCCGCGACCACGAGGTCGAAGTCGGCGACCGCGACGGTTTCGCCCGTCCCGGCCACGGTGAAGGTGAGTGCGGTCATGCGTGCGCTCCTCGGATGGTCAGTTCGCGATAGCTGGGGAGCCGGTCGTCGAGCACGGGGAACTGCTCGCGCGTGGCGGGGACGACGCCGGGATCGACGTCGCACCAGGTGATCCCCTCTTCGGTGCCGGCTTCGGCGAGCACGGTGCCCCACGGGTCGACGACGCGGCTGTGCCCGCCGAGCTCGACCCCGCCCTGGGTGCCGGTGGCGTTGCACGCCACCACGAGCACCTGGTCCTCCACGGCTCGCGCGGTGGTGAACAGGCGCCAGTGCGCGAGCCGCGCCGCGGGCCAGGCGGCCGGCACGATCACGATCTCCGCACCGGCGTCGACGAGGCAGCGCCACAGCTCGGGGAAGCGCAGGTCGTAACACGTGGTGCCGGCGACCGCGCCGAACGGCGTCGCCACCGCGGACACGTGGTCACCGGGCTTGAGCAGCTGCGCTTCCTTCGACTCGTAGCCGAACACGTGCACCTTGCTGTAGCTGTGCACGAGCTCGCCGGCCGGGTCGAACAGCACGGCGGTGTTGCGCAGGGCGCCGTCGGGCAGGCGCTCGACGAAACTGCCGCCGTGCAGGTAGGAACCGGTTTCGCGGGCGAGCTCTCCGAGCCGCGCCAACGACGGTCCGTCGGCCGGTTCGGCGTCGCGGGCGTAGTCGTCGAAGGCGAAGTACCCGGTGGCCCACAGCTCGGGCAGCACGATCAGATCGGCCGAGGCCGCCGAGCGGACGAGCCCGGCCACCCGGTCGAACCGGGCGGCGACGGGCTCGTCCTCGGGGCTGCCGATCTGGACGAGAGCGATCTTCACGAGGCAGGCCACAGGTCGCGAGCGCCCGCGGCGACGATGTCGTCGTAGGACAACTCGCGGTCGGTGAGCCCGGTCGCGCGGGCGAACCCGGCGAGCCCGGCCACGGCCTCGGCGGAGATCGCCGGGTCGTAGAACGGCCCGTCCCGCTCGATCAGGCCGGCGATGAGGCCGGCCTCCATCTCCGGGAACAGCGCGGTGCCCACCTTCGTGGCCAGCGAGGGGTCCCGGACCAGCTCGCGCTGGGCCCGCAGCACACCGCGGGTGACGGCCGCCGCCTCCTCGGGGCGGTCGGCGGCCGTGCGGTCCGTGGTCATCAGGGCGGGGAAGGTGTACAGCGAGTGGGCGGAGCCGTCGCGGCGGGCGTCCACCACGACCTTGCCGACACCGCGCTGAACGGCGACCTCGGTACCCATCCCGTTGGCCCAGAAGGCGTCGATCTTGCCTTCGGACAGGGCCTTGGCGGCGGTGACGCCGAACGAGACGTCACCGGCAACCCCCGCGACGGGGGCGATGGTCACGTTCGCCGCCTTCAGGTCCACGCCCTCGGCGTCGAGCAGGCGGTGCAGGCCGAGGTCCGGGCCGGGCGCGGCACCGATGCGGACGTCGTGGAGCTCGGCGAGCGTCTCGCGGGTGATGTCGAGATCGGGCCGCACCACGAGGAACCAGTACATGTTCTGCGCGAGCGCGGCCAGCAGCTTCTGCCCGCCCCAGGTGGGGTCGGCGTAGAGCGGAGCGTGGGCGCACCCGGCGAGGTAGTCGATCCGCCCCTCGCGAAGGGCGATTGCTGCGTCGGTGACGGGGAACAGGAGTTCCAGCTCCACGTCGAGACCCTCGTCGCGAAGGTATCCGAGCTCCACGGCCGCGATGGCGGGGAAGTAGGAGTTCGAGACGAGATC
Source organism: Amycolatopsis sp. NPDC005232 (assembly GCF_040607795.1). Lineage (NCBI taxonomy): Bacteria > Bacillati > Actinomycetota > Actinomycetes > Pseudonocardiales > Pseudonocardiaceae > Amycolatopsis > Amycolatopsis sp. NPDC005232. Next base: position 151,808 of record NZ_JBEXHL010000011.1, read on the forward strand.
GGGCACGGCAAGGCGCATGGTTGCCTTCCTGATCAAGAAATTAACGGTACTCAAGTAATGTACTTAGCTTAGTATTTTGGGTCAAGCTGGCGCGCCACGGGCGCCGGTTCCGGCTTTTTGACGGCCCGTAGTACCACCACGGTGATCGAGCACAGCACCGCCGGCACCGCGAAGACCAGGAAGTACACCGGGAAGGGCAGCGAAGCGGCGAGCAGGTAACCGCCGATGAGCGGGCCCAGCAGCCCGCCGAGGCGGCCGATGCCCAGCGCCCAGCCCAGACCCGTCGCGCGGGCTTCCGGACCGTAGGTGCCCATCACGAGCGTGTGCACCACGTTCTGGCCGCCGATGATGAACGCGCCGGCCAGTGCGTTGAGCAGGTAGAGCGCGACCACCGAGCTCGCGAAGCCGAACAGCACCAGGCACACCCCGCCGGCCGCGAACGCGATGGCGAGTGCCACGTACTGGTTCATGCGGTCGAGCACCCAGCCGAGGATGAACCCGCCGATCGTGGCCGCGGCGGCCTGCTCGATCGCGTAGGAGTAGCTGCTGACCAGCGACAGGCCGTGCTTCACCAGCAGCGACACCATCCAGAAGTCGAGCGCGTAGACCACGAACTGCAGGAACAGATACAGCAGCGAGATCGTGAGCGTGGAGTTGCGGTAGCGCGGCGTCCACAGCGTGCGCAGCTGGATCTTGCCGTTCTCGGTGCGCGGGCCCGTGAAGAACGTGGCCGGGTCGGCGGCCTGCGCGGTGGGCCAGATCGCCGGGTAGACCTTCTTGACGGTGGCGAGGGCTTCCTCGTACCGGCTGCGCGTGGCGAGGAACTGCGGCGTCTCGGGCACGAACCACGCGATCAGGGCGGCGACGATCAGGGCCGCGTAGGAGATGTGGAACAGCGGGCGCCAGCCGAAGCTCGGCACCAGCAGCGTCGCGGCCACGGCCGCGACCACGAAGCCGAACGTGAAGCAGCCGGCTGACGCGGCGATCATCCGGCCGCGCTTGCGCACGGGCACGTATTCGCCGAGCATCGCGATCGTCGCGGGCAGCACGCCGCCCATGCCGATGGCGGCGCAGAACCGCAGTATCGCGAACTGCGTATAGTCGCCGGCGAACCCGGCCGTGCCCATGAAAACCGCGAATACGGACACGCCCAGCACGAGCATGCGCTTGCGGCCGAAGCGGTCGCCGAGCGCGCCGAGGCCGACGGCGCCGATGAACAGGCCGACGAACGTGATCGACGCGAGCAGTCCCGCCTGGACGGGGGAGATGTGCCACTCGGCGACGATCTTGGGCAGCCCGTAGGCCAGGGCCTGCAGGTCGTAGCCGTCGAAGATCACCGCGGCGCCGCCGATGGCGGCGATCGCGAGGACCTTGGGGGACAATTTGGTCTCGGTGAGGCAGTGGTCGAACGTGGCAGCGGGTCGCATCCGCGCTCCTCGGCCCGGGCGGCACCCAGCACCACGACACTCGTCGACGAGTGCGGGCGGGGGACGGGCACCGCGGGTTGATGGGGGGATTTATTTAACTTTAGTACCTGACTTGACAGCCATAAATGATGCGGGAGACGATAGGTCGCGCCCGGTGCCGTGTCAACGCCGGACCGCGAGGGCGGTCAGGATGATGTGGACTCGGACCGGGCCGGAGACCCTTGCTGGCAAGGAGAATCGTGATCGTGCCGTGTCCGGGCCCGTGCGGTTTCGTGGTGCGGCACGCGTTTGTTAACGGCCTCTGTAACAAGGAGTCCGTGAGTTCTTCCCGTCGACGAAAGAGGAACCGACAGCCGTGAACGACTACCCCTACGGTGACCTCCGGGAGTACCTGGCCGAGCTGGACCGCCGCGGGCTGCTGGTGCGCGTGAGCCGGCCCGTCGACAAGGACACCGAGCTGGTTCCGTTGGTGCGCCTGCAGTTCCGCGGGCTGCCGGAGGCCGAGCGCAAGGCGTTCCTCTTCGAGAACGTGACCGACGGGTCCGGCCGGCGCTACGACGGCACCGTGGTGATGGGGGCGTTCGCGTCCTCACGCGCGGTGTACACCACGGCGCTGGCCGCGAAGCCCGACGAGGTGGCCGGGCGCTGGGCCGCGGCGCTCGCGAACCCCGTGGAGCCGGTGGTGGTCGAGACCGGACCGTGCAAGGAGAACGTCCTCACGGGACAGTCCTTGCTGGACGCCGGCGGCGTCGACGGGTTCCCGCACCCGATCTCGACGCCCGGCTTCGACCCGGCGCCGTTCCTCACCGCGCCGTACTGGGTCACGAAGGACCCGGAGGACGGCACGTACAACGTCGGCATCTACCGCGGCATGGTGAAGGGCCCGGACCGCATCGGGCTGCAGATGGACACGCCCACGCAGCACATCGCGATCCACCTCGCCAAGGCGCGGCGCCTCGGCAAGAAGCTCGAGGCCGCGATCGTGCTCGGCGCGGTGCCCGCGGTCGGGTTCGCCGGGGCGCAGAAGATCCCGTTCGGCGTCAGCGAGTACGCCGTGGCCGGCGGCCTGATGGGCCGCCCGCTCGAGGTGGTGCGCTGCGAGACCGTGGACCTCGAGGTGCCCGCGCACGCGGAGATCGTGCTCGAAGGCGAGATCGACCCGGAGCACCTGGAGCCGGAGGGTCCCTTCGGTGAGGCGAGCGGCTACATGGGCCCGCAGACGACGTCGCCGGTGTTCCGCGTCCGCTGCATCACCCACCGCACGGCGCCGGTGGTGCAGTCGTTCATCAGCGAGTTCCCGCCCAGCGAGTCGACGTTGATGCGCAAGATCGCGTTCGAGAACGTGTACCTGCGGTTCCTCAAGCAGGCGTGCAACATCAACGCTGTGCAGCGCTTCGTCACGCACGAGAGCGGCACGTGCAACATGTTCTTCGTGATCCAGCTGAAGAATCCGACGCCCGGCCAGGCGCGCCAAGCGCTGTATGCCGCGTCCGGGTACGAGGCGTCGATGGGCAAGACGATCGTCGCCGTGGACGACGACGTCGACCCGGAGGACCTCAGCGCCGTGGTGTGGGCGATGAGCTTCCGCATGCAGCCCGCGCGCGACGTCACGATCCTGCCGGGCAAGCTGCCGCGCCTCGACCCGTCGGCCGCCGAGGACGGCAGCCTGTCCTCGGCGCTGCTCATCGACGCCACGCGCAAGCGCCCGTACCCGCCGACCTCGTTGCCGGCCAAGGAGTTCATGGATCGGGCGCAGGACCTGTGGCAGGAGCTCGGCCTGCCGGAGCTGTCGCTGGCCGAACCGTGGCACGGTTACGAGCTCGGCGAATGGTCCGACGCCGACCGGCACCGGGCCGCCGAAGCGGTGCAGGGGCGTTACGCCTCGACCGAGGAGTGACACTGTGTCCACAGTGGGCCTTCTCGGTCCACTGTGGACTTACTCGGCGACGTCGAAGAGCTCCACGGCCCGGTCGTCCAGCAGGGGCACGATGCCGTCGAGGACGAGCCGCTTGAAGTGCTCCGTCTCGCGGTGCTCGGCGAACGCCTCCCGCGAGACGTAGCGCTCCAGCAGCACCACCGACCGCGGGTCGTCGAACGAGCGGTAGACGTCGAACGCCAGGTTGCCCGGCTCGGTCCGCGCCGCCTTCGCCAGCTGCGGCACCAGCGCGGCGACCTCGTCCTCCTTGCCGGCGGACACGGTGTAGCGGGCGATCACCTGGAGCTGGGGCATGCTCGGTCTCCTCGCGGTCTGGTGTAGTGCTGACTTCAGTTACGGGGCGGACTGTAGTCGAGGTGCGGGCTGCGCGACCCGGTTCTGTGGCCTGCCTCGCGTCCTCGAGCGCGCCGTCGGCCAGTCCGCCGTCCGCGCGGTGCTCGCGCGCCTGCGGGAAGAGACCCGCGGCCGGGAGCTGGCCGTCGGGCTCACGCCCGGGTTCGGGCGCGTACTGGCGCTGATGCCGGCGACGCCGTCGCCGGCCGCGCGGCTCGGCGACCTCGCGGGGCAGCCGGTCGACGAGCTCGCCGTCCTGCTCGCGGCCGAGACCGGCGCGGCTCCGATCGTGGACGGGAAATCCGGCACCACGAACCTGGCGCCGCACCTGGGGGACCGGCCCCCGTCGAGCGTCGAGGTATGGTGCTAATCGAACACCTGTTCCCATCCCGGGTTCGGGTCCGGACACGCTGTCTCCCCGCGGCGGTTTCACGCGAGTGAGGGCAGTGCGGTGGACCAGCAGGACCAGCAACACCGGCGAGGCGGCTTCAACAACCCCCTCATGCGGTGGTCGGAGCTGGAGCGGATCGCGGCGGGGCGGGCGCCCGTGCGGGGCGACGGCGGGGACTCGCCGGCGTGGTCGCGCAAGCGGGAGGGGTACCGGGCGCCCGAGCGGTTGCGGCCGTGGGCCGACGTGGAGGCGGACGGGCGGCGGGTGCCGTACGCGGAGCTGCACCTGCATTCGTACTTCTCGTTCCTCGACGGCGTCGCGTCGCCGGAGGCGCTCGTCGAGGAGGCGGTGCGGCTGGGGCTCGACGCGCTGGTGCTCACCGACCGCGACGGGATGTACGGCGCCGTCCGGTTCGCCGAGGCCGCGCGCGAGATCGGGGTGCGCACGGGCTACGGCGCGGAGCTGTCGCTCGGTCTGCCGGCGCCGCAGGGCGGGGTGGCCGACCCCGTCGGCACCCACCTGCAGGTGATCGCGCGTGACCTCAAGGGGTACGGGCGCCTGTGCTCGGTCATCTCGCGCGGGCAGCTGGCCGGGGAGAAGGGCCGTCCGGTACTCGCGCTCGACGACGTCGCCGACGAGCTGCGGGGCCACGTCCTCGTGCTCAGCGGCTGCCGCAAGGGCGCGGTCCGCAGCGCGCTCGCGCGGGGCGACGACGCGGGGGCGGCCGCGGCGCTGCGGACGCTGGCCGAGCGGTTCGGCCCGGGGAACGTGGCCGTCGAGCTGCTGGAGGAAGGCTTGCCGCTCGACGCCGTGCACAACGATCGCCTCGCCGAGCTGGCGCGGGAGCTGCGGCTGCCGACGGTGGCGTCGAACAACGTCCACTACGCGCGGCCCGAGCAGGCCCGCCACGCCGCGGCCGTCGCGGCGATCCGGGCGCGGCGGTCCGTCGACGAGCTGGAGGGCTGGCTACCCGCCGACGGCACGGCGTTCCTGCGCAGCGGCGCGGAACAGGCCGGCCGCTTCGCGCGGTACCCGGGCGCGGTGCAGCGGGCCGCGCTGCTCGGGGTGGAGTGCGCGTTCGACCTCGCTCTGGTGGCTCCGAAGCTGCCGCCGTTCGCCGTGCCCGAGGGGTTCGCCGACGAGGACGACTACCTGCGCCACCTGACATTCGCGGGCGCCGCCGCGCGCTACGGCGGCCGCGCGGACAACCCCAAGGCCTACGCCCAGCTCGACCACGAGCTCGCGGTGATCCGGCAGCTCGGGTTCCCCGGCTACTTCCTCGTGGTGTGGGACATTGTCAGATTCTGCCGGGAAACGAACATCCTCGCGCAGGGCCGGGGTTCGGCCGCGAACTCCGCGGTGTGCTTCGCGTTGCAGATCAGCCACGCCGACCCCGTGAAGTGGGGGTTGTTGTTCGAACGTTTTCTCGCCCCCGAACGCGACGGCCCGCCGGACATCGACGTCGACATCGAGTCCGACCGGCGCGAGGAGGTGATCCAGTACGTCTACGCCAAACATGGTCGTTTTCACGCGGCGCAGGTTGCGAATGTCATCACTTATCGTTCGCGTTCCGCCATCCGCGACGCCGCCAAGGCGCTCGGGTACTCCACCGGCCAGCAGGACGCGTTCGGCAAGCGGGTGGACCGCTGGTCGTCCGTCGCCAGCGGTTCGACGCCGGGGGAGCAGGGTCACGAGATCCCCGACGAGGTGCTGGAGTGCGCCGCCTGGCTGGAGGACACGCCACGGCACCTGGGCGTGCACTCGGGTGGCATGGTGATCGCGAAGACGCCGGTGTCGGAGATCGTGCCGGTGGAGTGGGCGACGGCGGCCGACCGCAGCGTGCTGCAGTGGGACAAGGACGACTGCGCCGCGATCGGGCTCACGAAGTTCGACCTGCTGGGCCTCGGCATGCTGTCCGCGCTGCACTACATGATCGACCTCGTCGCCGAGCACCACGACGTCCACATCGGACTGCACGACCTCGACCTCGCCGACCCGGCCGTGTACGACATGCTGTGCGAGGCCGACGCGGTCGGGGTGTTCCAGGTGGAGTCCCGCGCGCAGCTCGGCACGCTGCCGCGCCTGCGGCCACGGAAGTTCTACGACCTCGTGGTGGAGGTCGCGCTCATCCGGCCGGGGCCGATCCAGGGCGGTTCGGTGCACCCCTACATCCGGCGCCGGCGGGGCGAGGAGGAGTGGTCGCACGCGCATCCGCTGCTGGCGCCGGCTTTGGAGCGGACCCTGGGCGTGCCCCTGTTCCAGGAACAGGTGATGCAGATGGCGCGCGACGTCGCGTCGTTCACCGCGGCCGAGGCCGACCAGCTGCGCCGGGCCATGGGGGCCAAGCGCTCCAGCGAGAAGATGCGGCGGCTGGCGGGTCGCTTTTTCGAGGGCGCCGCGGCCAACGGCCTGCCGGCCGACCTCGCCGCCCGGATCTTCGAGCAGATCCACGCCTTCTCCGGCTACGGTTTCCCCGAGGCGCACTCGATGTCGTTCGCGCTGCTCGTGTACGCGTCGGCGTGGTTCAAGCGCTACTACCCGGCTGCCTTCTGCGCCGGCCTGCTGCGCGCGCAGCCCATGGGTTTCTACAGCCCGCAGTCGCTCGTCGCCGACGCGCGCCACCACGGCGTCGTCACGCGCTCGCCGGACCTCAACCTCTCCCTGTCGCACGCGACGCTGGAGTCCTGTTCGGACAGTACCGGCGGCGTCGCGATCCGGCTGGGGCTCGCCGGCATCCGCTCGGTGGGCCAGGACGTGGCCGACCGAGTCGTCGCCGAGCGCGACGCCGGCGGCCCGTTCGCGTCCATCGGCGACCTGACCGAACGCGTCCAGCTCGCCCGCCCGGTCGTCGAATCCCTCGCCACGGCAGGCGTTTTCGGCGACCGCCGCTCGGCGCTGTGGGCCGCCGGCCCCGCCTCCGCCACGCGGTCCGACCACCTGCCCGGCCTGTCGCTCGGCCACCACGCGCCCCCGCTGCCCGGCATGACGGCGTTCGAACTGGCCACCGCCGACCTGTGGGCCACGGGCATCACGCCGGACCGCCACCCCGTCTCGTTCCTGCGCACCCACCTCGACACCCTGGGAGCCCTTCCGGCCGGCTCGCTCCTGTCGGTCCCCGACGGCACCCGCATCCGCGTCGGCGGGGCCGTCACCCACAAACAACGCCCCGCCACCGCGGGGGGCATCACGTTCCTCAACCTGGAGGACGAAACGGGCATGATCAACGTCATCGTGTCCGTCGGCGTGTGGCGCCGCAACCGCCGCCTGCTGCAGAACCACTCGGTGATCCTGGTGCGCGGCATCGCCCAGGTGGGCCAGGGCACGGTCTCGGTGGTGGCGGACCATCTGGCGGCCCTGGACCTGAAGTCCCTGGTCTTGAAGTCCAGGGACTTCAGGTGAGGTTTCGGTTCGCCTCACCGGAGCATGGGCGCGTCCGTGGTCGCGAAGTGGGCGACCGTCCCGGCGAGGGCGGAGAGGTAGTGGCTCAGGACCACGCGGTTGACGTTGTCGAGACGGTCGCAGGCCTGGTGGTAGCAGGGGTCGTACCGTTCGTCGGCCGCACCGCCCCAGTCCTGGGCCTGCGCCGTGGACTTTTCCTTGTGGTCGCCGTTTTCCGCGCCGCCGGAAGGAATGGCGGCGTCGATGAACGCCGATTCGTCGTCGCCGACGAACTTGATGATCTCCGGTCGCACCCCCGTCTTCGCCAGCTGGCCGGCGAGGACGGCGGCGACGGTGGCCGAGCCGGGCGGGCCGGTGGCGGACTCGTCGTCGCCCACCCCGCCCTGGGCGAAGTAGCCGCCGTTGGGCGAGGCCACCATGTCCACGTTCAGGTAGAGCATGATCTTGTCGCGATCGTCGGCGGAAAGGCCGCGCACGTAGGCTTTCGAGCCTTCGGAACCATTCTCTTCGGAGCCGAAGAACGTGAACCGGACCGCGTTGCGCAGCGGCGCCGAGGGCCCCAGGCGGTTCGCGATCTCCAGGAGGGTCGCGACGCCGGAGCCGTTGTCGACGATGCCCGGGCCGTCGTTCACCGAGTCCAGGTGCGCCCCGATCACCACCACGTGGTCCGGGTCGCCGGTGCGGGTCTGCGTGACGACGTTGCGCACCGTGGCCCCCTCGCGACCGCGCCGTCCGGGCGCCTCGTAGGTCGGCGTGCTCACGTCGTAGCCGGAGGCGCGGAGGGTGGCGGCGACGTAGTCGACGCTCGCGTCGTAACCGGGCCCCGGCGAAGCCCGGTTGCCGCCGTTCTCGTCGGCGATCTTCTGCAACGCCGCGAGGTGGACGAAGGCTCCGGCGTCGGTGACCGAGCTCTTCAGCTGCTGAGCCACCGGGCCGTCCACTGCAGAGACATTCGGTTCCGGCGGCGCCTGGGCGGGGGACGAACAGCCCGCGGCCACGACACCCGCGATCAGTGCGAGGGTAAGTCTTCTACGGAGCCGGGCTCGTTTCAGTGACCGCATCACCGTCGCTCCTCGTCCGGCTCTCAGTCCGAGCCAGTCTTGTGGACGTGCCTCTTCCGAGCCCATCGTCGCGAACCCGCGCGGCTGCGGCACCACACGGCGAAGGTGAGATTGTTGCCGCCGCCTCACCCTTCGACGAACGTCACCGTCTCCTCGAGCGGCGCCCGCCCCGTGCGGCCGAGGTCGACGGACGTGTCCTCGCGGCCGATGGACATCCCGCAGAACAGGATGAGGTCCTCCGGCGGCGAGACGATCTCGGCGACGGTCCTGGGGAACTTCGCCCACGCCATCTGCGGGCAGCTGTGCAGGCCTTCGGCGCGCAGCAGCAGCATGACGGTCTGCAGGTACATCCCGGCATCAGACCACTGGGGCCGGCCCAGGGTGGGGTCGAGGTAACAGAACAGGGCGGCCGGGGCGCCGAAGCAGTCCCAGTTCGCCGCGGCGGCGCGCTGGCTCGCCTCGACGTCCTCGCGGGAGATGCCGAGCGCGCCGTAGCGCTGCTTGCCGAACGCGGCGCGACGCTCGGCATACGGCGACTTCAGCGTGGCCGGGTACTGCTCGTACTGGGCCTCGTCCCACGGGTCCCCGGCCGCGATCCGCTCGCCGGCGCGCTTCTTGAGCTCCGCCAGCGGCGCCCCCGTCACCACATACACGTGCCACGGCTGCAGGTTCGACCCGGACGGCGCCGCCGCGGCCGCCGCCAGCACCCGCCGAAGCACCTCCGGCGCGACCGGCTCGTCGGTGAACCCCCGCACGGCCCGCCGGCTCGTGACTGCCTCGTAGACGTCCATGGCCCTGCCTCCCCGTCCCAGATTGGTGTCTAGTGAGATAGTATCAGTCAATACTATCTGGGAGGCAGTCTCTGACCGTGTGCGAATGCTTACGCGATCACCGCGATGTGCCGGTCATACTGTGCTCGTGAGCGACTATTCGTGGCCGGAGCACGGCGACCGCGTGGCGGAGCGGGCGCGCCTCACGTGGGATGTCGCTGTCGTACAACTGCCCGTCGGTGCCCGGATCACCGGCTCGGTCATCGCGCGTCAGCCCTTCGGCGTGTTTTTCGCGGTCGACGAGGTGCCGGGCGCCCTCGGGCTGGCCGAAGTCACCGCTCTTCCCGGCGGTGGTGAGCTTCCGCTTCTTTCTGCCCGCGTCACTGGCGAAGTGCTCGGGCACCGGCACGAAAACCGCCAGATTTACGCCCGAGTCACCCGCGTGGACTGACCGCCCTCACTCCGCGCGCGAGCAAGCCTCCCCGAACTCCAGCGCCGTGGTCGTGTCGTCGGCGCCCAAGGACAACACCGCCGACCGCACCCGCGCGGCAGTGGCCTCGTCGGCGACCAGGGCCATGTTCGCCGCGTACTTGGCCGAGATGTCCTCGACGGACAGTGGCCGCTCGGCATGACCGCGGTTCACCTGCTCGCGCCGGAACAACCGGCGGCCGTCCCGCAGTGTTACCTCCACCGCGGCCGAATAGGCCTCCGGAAACCTCGATTCCGGGTCGTCCGCGAAGTCCACCCGGTCGGCGACCGCGTGGATGGCGGGGTCGGCGAGTGAGTCCTCTGTGAACTCCGCCAAGGTGAGACGGCCGCGGGTCAGGCAGGCGCCCGCGATGTACGGCACGCTGAACTTCGCGTCGTACAGGTCGCGAGGGCGGCGTTTGCGTTCCGCGGGCTCGAAGACGGCCGCCGCGGCGGTGGGGTGGATGAGGCAGCGGATGTGCTCGACGTCGTCGGCCGTGAAACCCTCGTCCGCGCGCAGGGTCAGCAACGCGTCGGCGAAGCCGTGGCTGAAGTGGCAGCTCGGGTACGGCTTCACGCCCGTCGTGAGCAGTTCCCAACGGGAGCCGAGGTCGGCGGTCAGCGCGTCGGGGTCCCAGGCGCGACCACCCAGGTGCGTGGCATAGAGCCCGTACCGGCCCTCGTAAACCCGGCCCGGCCCCGGCCAGCCCGCGCGCGCGAACGCCGCCGCCGTCAGGCCCGACGCCGCGGCCCAGCCCGGGTGCAGGCGTTTCGTCCACGCGCCGTCCTCCAGGAACTCGAGGATCCCCGACGCCATCGAGCCCACGATTTCCTGCGCGCCCGCGATCCCGGCGGCGTCGAGGCCGCCGAGCTTCGCCGCGGCCACCGCGGAGCCGAACGCGCCGGCGACGCCGGTCGGGTGGAAGCCCGCGTCGTGGAACCCGCCGTGCGCTGCCAGCCCGACGCGGGCGCTCACCTCGATCGCCAGCACGTAGGCCACCAGCAGCTCCCGCGTGGTCCGCCCGGCCGCGATCGCGGCGGCCAGCGAAGCCGGCAACGCCGACGCCGACACGTGCACGATCGAGCCGATGTGCGTGTCGTCGAAGTCGTGGCCGTGCACGAGGATCCCGCCCAGCATTGCGGCGTCGCGCGCCGGCAGGCGGTCGCCGACGGCGAGTACGGGCTGGTCACCGGAGCCGAGCAGTGCGAACGCCTCACGGGCCCGATGCGCGAACGGTTCGTCCGCGGCGCAGAACGCGAGCCCCACCGCGTCGAGCGCGAGGTGGCGCGCCTGCTCGACGACGGCGGCGGGCAGGTCTTCGAACCGGACGCCGGCGGCGAACTCCCCGAGCCGGCCGGCGAGCGTGGTGGTCGGGTGCATGCCCAGCAGTGTGCAGGGCCCGCCACGCCACCGCAAGGCATATGTCGGACTTTTAGTCTTCCATCTTCTCGTACAACGGCCGCAGGCTGTGCAAGTGCTCGCGCGTGAGCCGCTCGGCCGCGTCTGCGTCGCGCTCGGCCACGGCGCGGTGGATGTCGACGTGGTCGGCGTCGACCTGGTCCCACACGTCACGCGGGACGCGGTCGCGGTGCAGTCGGCCGCGCAACACGTCGTTGATCGGGCGGCACATCAGGTGCAGCAGCGGGTTGCCGGTGATGGCGACCAGCGTCGTGTGGAAGTCCCAGTGCACGACGAACCCGCTCGACGGGGCCAGCGCCGACGTGCTCGCCGTCGCCCCCGCCAATGCCTCCAGTCCCGCGGCATCGGCGCGCGAAGCCGCCAGCCGCGCGGCCAGCGGCTCGAGGATCAGCCGCGCCTCGAGCAGGTTCTCCACGCTCATGCCCTGCGCGTTCACCAGCAGCCCCAGTGCACCGCCCAGGCTCTCGGCGACGCTCAGCGCGTCCGGGCTCGACACGAACGTCCCGCCGGTCGCGCCGCGGGTGGTGTCCACCAGGTGCTGGCTCGCGAGCAGCCGCAGCGCCTCGCGCACGGTGCTGCGGCTGACCCCGAACAGCCGGGCCAGCTCGGCCTCGTTGGGCAGCCGCGTGCCGGCGGTCAGCTCCCCGGTGAGGATCTGGTCCTTGAGCTGGTCGGCCACCTGGCGGTACGCGGCCTGAACCCGGCGCACCCGCAGGCCGGCCTGCGTGCCGGCGGTCTCGCTCATCGGTTCCCCCTCGGTTCGAAAAGCTTGGTCCCCGAAGCGTAGGACATCGGGAACGAGCGCGGCACCAGCTGCGCGATTTAAATGTCTGAGGTATTGCCAACCGCAGGTCCGATGCGCATACTTCAGCGCAGATTCCCACCCGCCGACTCCCCGGAGGTGCCGTTTTGACGGTGCACGACGGCCGGCAAGGGCGCTACTACGAGGACTTCGCCGTGGGCGACGTCTACCGCCACCCGCTGGGTCGCACGATCAGCGAAGCGGACAACACGTGGTTCACCTTGCTCACCATGAACACCCACCCCGCGCACTTCGACGCGCACTACGCCGAGCGCACGCCGTTCGGCCGGATCCTGGTCAACTCGGGGCTCACGATCGCGATGCTGCTGGGCCAGAGCGTCTCCGACATCAGCCAGCGGGCGATCGCGAACCTCGCGATGACCGACGTGCGGCTGACGCACCCGGTCTTCATCGGCGACACGCTCTACGGCGAGTCGATCTGCACCGCGAAGCGTGAGTCGGCCTCGAAGCCGTACGCGGGGCTCGTGTCCGTGCACACCCGCGGGCTCAACGGCGACGGCGACGAATGCCTGTCGTTCGACCGCACTGTGCTGGTGTACAAGCGATCCGAGGCCGGTGCCATCGACTCGTTCCCCGCCGCGAAGACCGGCCCTCTGACGCTGGGGGACCGCGCATGACCCGCCCCCTGCCGCTCGCCGACGTCCGGGTGCTCGCCGTGGAGCAGTACGGCGCCGGCCCGTTCGGCTCCGTGCACCTGGCCGACCTCGGCGCCGAGATCGTGAAGATCGAGGACCCCGGCACCGGCGGCGACGTCGGCCGCCACACCCCGCCCTACGCCGAGGACGGCGATTCGCTCTTCTTCGAGGCCTTCAACCGCAACAAGCGGTCCGTGGTCCTCGACCTCACCGACCCCGCGGGCCGCGAGGTCTTCGAGGAGCTGGTGAAGGTCAGCGACGCCGTGTACTCCAACCTGCGCGGCGACGTGCCGGCCAAGATGCGCATCCGCTACGAGGACCTCAAGCACCTCAACCCGGCCATCGTCTGCTGCTCGCTCTCGGGCTACGGCATGACCGGCCCGCGCAGCGCCCAGCCCGGTTACGACTACCTGCTGCAGGGCCTCGCCGGCTGGATGTCCGTGACGGGTGAGCCGGACGGCCCGCCCACCAAGTCGGGACTGTCCATGGTGGACTACACCGGCGGGATCGTGGCCGCGCTCTCGATGGTCACAGCCATCCATGCCGCCCGCCGCGACGGCGTCGGGACCGACTGCGACGTGAGCCTCTACGACACCGCGGTCGGCATGCTCACCTACCTCGCGACCTGGCACCTCAACCGCGGCTTCGAACCCGGGCGCACGCACCACTCCGCGCACCCGAGCCTCGTGCCGTTCCAGAACTTCGAGACGGCCGACTCGTGGGTCGTCATCGGCTGCGCGAAGCAGAAGTTCTGGGACCGTCTCGTGACGGCCATCGGCTCCCCGGCGTGGGCCGCCGACGAACGGTTCTCGACGCCCGCCGGCCGCTATGCGAACTCGGCGGAATGCCTGGGGCACCTGGAGAAGGAGCTCCTCACGCGGACGACGGCCGAGTGGCTGTCCGTGCTCGAACCTGCCGGTGTGCCGTGTGCGCCGATCAACACCATCCCGCAGGCTTTGGTGGAAGAACACACCGCGGCCCGGGGGCTCGTGGTGACAACCGAACATCCCAGGTTCGGTTCCGTACACCAGGTCGCCTCGCCCGTGCGGGTCGGGGAACCACGACAAGACCACCACCGCGCCCCGTTGCTGGGCGAACACACCGCCGCGGTGCTCGGCGAGCTGCTCGGTACGTCCGAAGCGGACTACCAGGCGCTCGCGAGCCGGGGCGCTTTCGGAACGGACAGGAGCGCGCCGTGGATTTCACGCTGAGCCCCGACCAGGAGCAGTTCCGCGCGATCTTGCGCGGCTTCGTCGACGCGGAGATCGTGCCCGTCGCCCGCGACTGGGAACACGAAGGCCGCTACCCGGCCGAAATCGTGGCGAAGATGGCCGACCTCGGCCTGTTCGGGCTGATGATCCCCGACGAGTACGGCGGCGGCGAGGCCGACTTCGTCTCGTTCACCCTGATGTTCGAGGAGATCTCGCGCGGCTGGATGGGCATCGCGGGGATCCTGGGCAGCCACTCGCTCGCGTGCTGGATGCTCGCCCACCACGGCACCGCCGAGCAGAAGCAGCGCTACCTGCCCGAGCTCGCCACGGGGCAGCGCCGCACCGGCATCGCGCTCACCGAGCCCGACGCCGGCACCGACCTGCAGGGCATCCGCACCACCGCGACCCGCGACGGCGACAGCTACGTGGTCAGCGGCACCAAGATGTGGATCACCAACGCCCGCCACGCCGACCCGTTGCCCGTGCTCGTGAAAACCGACCGCACGACGACACCGGCGCACAAGGGCATGAGCGTACTGCTCGTCGACGCGGACTCACCGGGTTTCCAGGTCACGCGCGACATCCCGAAGCTCGGTTACAAGGGCACCGAATCGTGCGAGGTCGTGCTCGACGAGGTCCGGGTGCCGGCGGCGAACCTGCTCGGCGGTGTGGAAGGGCGCGGGTTGCAGCAGGTGCTCTCGGCGCTGGAGGTCGGCCGCCTCAACATCGCCGGGCGCAGCCTCGGCATCGCCCAGCGCGCCTACGACGAGGCCCTCGCGTACTCCTCGCAGCGCAAGGCGTTCGGCAAGCCGATCGCCGAGTTCCAGGCCACGCAGATCCGCCTCGCCGAGATGGCGACGCAGCTGCAGGCCGCGCGGCTGCTCACCTACTGGTCGGCGTCCTCTTTGGACCGCGGCGAACGCTCCGACCTGCAGACGGGCATGGCCAAGCTGTTCGCTTCGGAGGTCGCCCTGCAGGCCGCGCAGGACTCCATGCGGGTGCACGGTGGTTATTCCTACTCCACGGAGTTCGAAATCGAACGCCTCTACCGCGACTCGATCCTCATGACGATCGGCGAGGGTACCAGCGACGTGATGCGCACCGTCATCGCGAAGTCGCTCATCGCGGGGAAAGGCCGGGTCGGATGGTGACCCGCAGCGGGCTCTTCTGCCCCGGCGACCGCCCCGACCGCCTCACGAAGGCGGCCGCGGTGGCCGACGTGGTGATCGCCGACCTGGAAGACGCCGTTGCGCCGCAAGCGAAAGCCGTCGCCCGGACGGCGGTCGCCGCGTGGCTACGGGAGCGGCCGGACCTCGCGCCGCGGACGTGGGTGCGGATCAACAACGACCAGCACCTCGAAGCCGACCTCGACGCCGTCACCGAGCTGGGCATCGCCGGTGTCGTCCTGCCGAAAGCCGAGCTCGCGGGCATCGCCGAAGTCACCGCCCGCACCGAAGCCGCCGTTTTCGCACTGGTGGAGACGGCGAACGGACTGCAAGAGCTGCCCGACCTCGCCCGCCACCCGGCCGTGACCCGGCTCGGGCTGGGCGAGTACGACCTCGCCGCGGAGCTCGGCACCGCAGCCCCGAGCCGCACCGAAAACACCGGACCGCTCGCCTGGGCGCGGGCCCAGGTCGTGGTGGCCTCGGCCGCGGCCGGCCTCGCCCCACCACCCGCCGCCGTCAGCGCGGAGCTCGACGACCCCGCCGGGTTCCGCGCCGACACCTTGGCGCAGCAGCGCGCCGGGTTCTTCGGCCGCCTGTGCGTCCACCCCGCCCAGGTCGCCCTCACCCACGAGGTCCTCGTCCCCACCACCGAGGAAGTCACGCACGCACAAGAAGTCCTGCGTGCTCTGGAAAACGCAGAGAACACCGAGAAAACCGGGGTCACCGTCGTCGCGGGACGGATGGTCGACGCGGCCGTCGTCCGCCGTGCCCGCCGCGTGCTCGCCCTGGCTGAAGCAGCCGCCGATCAGCTGATCAAGGAGGACCAGCAGTGAAACGCATCGGAGTCGACGTCGGTGGCACGTTCACCGACCTGATGTACTGGGACGAGGACGGTGCCGTCGCGGTGCACAAGGTTCCGTCCACCCCGCACGATCCGGCAGTGGCCACCATGGACGGGGTACGGCAGCTGAGCGAGCGCCTCGGCATCGCGGTGTCGGACCTGGACCAGTTCCTGCACGGCACCACCGTGGCCACGAACATCGTGCTGGAGCACAACGGCGCGGACGTCGGGCTCATCACCACCGAGGGCTTCCGCGACATCCTGCACATCGCCCGCAAGAAGCGGCCGCTGAACTACTCGTCCTACCAGGATCTGCCGTGGCAGAAGTGGCAGCTCGTCCGCCGCCGCAACCGCCGCGTGGTACCCGAGCGCGTCGACGCCTCCGGCGCGGTCCTCGTGCCGCTCGACGAGGACGCCGTGCGCGAGCAGGTCCGCGTGCTGCGCGACAACGGCGTGCAGGCCATCGCCGTGTGCTTCCTGCACTCCTACCGCAACCCCGCCCACGAGCAGGCGGTGAAGCGGATCATCGAGCAGGAGTACCCCGGCGTGTTCGTCTCGCTCTCCAGCGAGGTCGCGCCGCAGTACCGCGAGTACGAGCGCTTCTCCACGACTGCGCTCAACGCGTTCGTCGGCCCCAAGGTCTCGCGCTACGTCGACAACCTGGCGAACACGACCCGCGAGGCCGGTGTGCGCGGCGAGGTCGGCCTGATGACGTCAGCCGGCGGCCTGATCACCGCGCGCGGCGCCGTGGACAACCCGGTGCTGCTGCTCACCAGCGGTGTCGTCGCCGGGCTGCTCGGCGGCTGCGCGATCGGCGAGGCCTCGGGCTACCCGAGCGTGATCACGCTCGACGTCGGCGGCACCTCGGCCGACATCGGCGTGGCCCCCGACGGCAAGCTGCGCATGAAACACCTGCTCGACACGCGGATCGGCGATTACCACGCCATGGTCCCGATGGCCGAGGTCGACACCATCGGCGCCGGCGGCGGCTCGATCGCGTTCATCGACGAGGGCGGCATGTTCCGTGTCGGCCCGCGCAGCGCCGGCGCGACGCCCGGGCCCGCGTGTTACGGCCGCGGCGGCACCGAGCCCACGAGCACCGATGCCATGGTCGCGCTCGGCTGGCTGCGCGCCGACAGCTTCCTGTCCGGCACGATGGAGGTCGAACCGCAGCTCGCGGTGAAGGCGATCGACGAGCACATCGCCGAGAAGCTCGGCACGTCCGTGAGCCACGCGGCCATCGGCATCTTCCAGATCGCGGCCCATGCGATGACCGAGGCGATCAGTCTGCACTCGGTGCGCAAGGGCTACGACCCGCGCGACTTCTCACTCGTCGCCGAGGGCGGCGCCGGACCGCTGTACGCGTGGCACATCGCCGAGCAGCTCGGCATCCCGCGCGTGATCGTGCCGCACCACCCCGGCATCGCGTCGGCGATGGGCCTGCTGGCGACCGACATCCGCAGCGAGACCCCGGCGACGGTGTGGACCTCCTCGGCCGACCCCGACCTCGACCGCATCACCGCGGAGTTCGACCGCCTCACCGCGCACGCCGTGGAACAGCTCGGCGCCGACGGCCTCGCACCCGAGGACGTGGTGATCGAGCGCAGCCTCGACTGCCGCTACATCGGCCAGGGCTACGAGCTGCGCGTCCCCGCGCCGTCCGGCGAGATCGACGCCGACTGGGTGGCTCGGGCGGCCGCCGCGTTCCACGATGTTCACGAACGAACATATCTGCAGCGGTTCGACGACAAACCTGTTCACCTGGTGAACGTGCGCGTCACCGCCGTCGGCAAGGTCGGCCACGTGCCGCTGGCCGACGTCGAGACGGGCGGCACCGACCCGTCGGCCGCCGTGAAGGCCACCACCGACGCGGTGTTCTGGTCCGGTGCGGGGGAGGTCACGCCGTTTCCCACCAAGGTCTACGACCGCGCGCTGCTCAAGGCGGGCAACGTGCTCGAAGGTCCCGCGATCGTCGAGCAGTTCGACTCCACGACCATCATCGGCCCCAATCAGCGCGCCACCGTCGACCGCGTGGGCCACCTCGTCATCGACACCGCCGTGGCCCAGCCCGGCCGAGCCATCGAAGGAGGCCAGCGGTGACCGCTCTGGACCCCGCCGGCGTTTCGCTCGCCGGAGTCGCCCCCGGCGACTTCACGACCGTCGACGTCGACCCGATCACCCTGCGCGTGATCGGCGGCGCGCTCAACTCCATCGCCAAGGAGATGGCCCAGATCCTCTACCGGATGGCGTATTCCAGCCTCATCCGGGAGTCGGAGGACCTCGGCGCCGGCATCTTCGACGCCAACGGGCGCGAGCTGTGCGAATCGGACTCCACGCCGATGCACTGCGGCTCGATCCCCGCCTACATCCGCGGGATCAACCGCAAGCTCACCGGCACCTACCGGCCCGGTGACGTGGTGCTGCACAACCACCCGTACCACGGCGCGGCGCACTCGCCGGACTACGGGATCATGATCCCGATCTTCTTCGGCGGCAAGCACATCGGCTTCGCGGGCTGCACCGGGCACGTGTCCGACATCGGCGGCAACTTCCCCGGCCTGTGCATGGACGTGGTCGACGTCTGGGCCGAGGGCAAGCTCATGGACGCCGCGAAGATCTACGACGGCGGCGTGCGCAACGAGGCCCTCATCCAGCACATCCTCGACAACGTGCGCACCCCCGAGCAGAACGCTGGCGACCTCGAAGCACTCATCGCGTGCGCGCGGCTGGGGGAGAAGCGGTTCCTCGAGCTGCTGGAGCGCTACGGCCTCGACGTGGTGATGTCGGCGGCCGACAAGTGGATGGACTACTCCGAGGACATGCTGCGCCGCCGCATCCAGGAGATCCCCGACGGCAGCTACGAAGCCCCGCTGTCCTTTTTGGACGACGACGGCAAGAACCGGGACATCCCGCTCAAGGTCGCGGTGACGGTGAAGGTCGAGGGCAGCGACATCGTCGTCGACCTCACCGGCTCACACGAGCAGGTGCCGACGGCGTTCAACGTTCCGTTCGAGGGTTCGGTGCTGCCGACCGTCGCCTCCGCCGTGCGCACGCTGCTGCTCGACGAGGCGCTCACCGAGGAGTTCGTGCCGCAGAACGACGGCTGCTTCCGCCCCGCGAAGGCGTACGCGCCGGAGGGCACGCTGTTCAACCCGAACTTCCCGGCGTCGTGCTTCGCGCGGTTCTCGCAGATCAACCGGATCTTCGACTCGATCAACCTGGCGCTGGCCGACGTGCTGCCGGACCGGGCCGTCGCGGGTTCGTCGGCGGCGCTGTGCGCGATCGCGTACTCGGGCCTGGCCGCGGACGGGCAGTCGTACTGGGTCTACATCGAGATCAACGAGGGCTCCTACGGCGCGCGCAATGGCAAGGACGGCCTGGACTGCGTCGACGCGCTGATGGCCAACACCCGCAACAACCCCATCGAGGAGCTCGAGCTCAACCACGCGATGCTCGCCGAGCGTTACGAGCTGCGCGACGAGCCGCCCGCGCCCGGCCGGTACCGCGGGGGCATCGGCAGCATCCGCAAGTGGAAGATGCTCACCGACACGTTCATCGGCTCGGAGGCGGACAACCGCACCGACCCGCCGCGGGGTCTCGCGGGCGGGCACGACGGCGTCGCGGGGTCGTTCGTGCGCAACGCGGGCACCGAGCGTGAGGAGCTGCTGTACTCCAAGGTGACGCAGGAAAAGTGCGCCGCCGGCGACACGCTGGAGATCAAGCTGCCCTCCGGCGGCGGCTACGGCGACCCGTTCGAGCGGGACGCGCGGGACGTGCGCGAGGACGTGCTCGACGACTACCTCTCGGCCGCCGACGCCCGCGAGCACTACGGCGTGGTGCTCGACGCGCGCACACTGGCGCTGGACGAGGAGGCGACGGCCCGCGTGCGTGGGCAGCGGACGGGAGGCTGACGGTGGAGACCCGGCTCGAGCTCGCGCGGCGGCTGCGCGCCCTCATCACCGTGCTCCCGGGCCCCGCCGGCGGCACGACCGCGACGGTGAAGGACAACATCGACGTCGCGGGCGTGCCGACCACCGCCGGTTCCGCGTCCTTCGCCACCGGCCCGGCCGAGGCCGACGCCGACGTCGTGCGGTCGCTGCGCGAAGCCGGGTTCGCCTTGGTGGGCAAGAACAACCTGGCGGAGTTCGCGATGGGCGCGACCGGCCGCAACGCCGCGTTCGGCGACTGCCTCAACGCGTGGGACCCGGCGCGCATCGCCGGCGGGTCCAGCAGCGGCTCGGCGGTGGCCGTCGCGGCGGGGCTGTCGGACGTGTCGCTGGGCACCGACACCGGCGGTTCGGGCCGTATTCCCGCGTCGGTGAACGGGGTGGTGGGCGTGCGGCCGACGCTCGGCCGGGTCTCCCTCCGCGGCGTGCTGCCGGTGAGCCCGTCGTTCGACACGGTGACGCCGATGGCGCGCGACGTCCGCACAGCCGCGGCGGTGCTGGCGGCGCTCGACGGAGGGGGCTCGGGGCCGGTCGACGCGCTGCTCGGGTCGGGTGTCCTGCCGCGGATCGGCGTGGCGGGCGGATTCTT
This sequence comes from Amycolatopsis sp. NPDC005232, assembly GCF_040607795.1. NCBI lineage: Bacteria > Bacillati > Actinomycetota > Actinomycetes > Pseudonocardiales > Pseudonocardiaceae > Amycolatopsis > Amycolatopsis sp. NPDC005232. Next base: position 172,225 of record NZ_JBEXHL010000011.1, read on the forward strand.
CGCCGTCGGCGTCGAACCCGGCGTGGCGGAGGTGGTGCGGGCGGCCGTCGAGGTGTTCCGCGGGCTCGGCGCGCAGGTGGTGCCGGTGGAGGTGCCGTCGGCCGCGCAGGCGCAGGCGCGGATGCTCGACGTGATGTACCCGGAGGCCGCGGCCGTGCACGCGGCTCGGCTGCGGGACGCGCCGGAGAGCATCGACCCCGACGTCCGGCGGCGGCTTCTGCTCGGGCTCGAGGTGCCTCCGGCGCGGACGGCGGCGGCGCGGGAGTGGCTCATCGGGTTCCGCGCGCGGGTGGACGCGGTGTTCACCGAGGTCGACGTGGTCCTGACCCCGACGATCCCCGTGGACGTGCCGCTGCGCGAGGGCGTGGACCTCGCGGCGTCGACGCGGGAGATCGCCCGGTTCACCTACGCGTGGTCGGCGTACGGCGGGCCGTCGCTGAGCGTGCCGGGCGGGCGGCATCCGGCGTCCGGCATGCCGGTGGGCGTGCAGCTGAGCGCGGCGCCGTGGCGGGAAGACGTGCTGCTGGGAGCGGCCGCGGCCTTCGAGGGGGCGCGCGGCCCGTTGCGGTGACGCAGGGGTCCACTGTGGCCGGTGGTGGACTTTTCGCGAAACCGATGTTTACGGGGTGGTAATGGCGTCTATCCGCTTCCCATGGCATCGGCGGCAGGGCCCGGCTGCCGATGCCCCAGGTCTCGCCGGTTGAGCATTACAGCCGGCGGGACCGCGCCTGGGGGCGTCTGCGCGGTTCGATTCAGCGCACGCGAGTCCGCCGCTTGCGCCTGCGGTGGGCGGCGAGCGCGGCGAGCAACCGCGTCAGCCCGCGCCTGCGCACGACGAAGATCACGGAATCGGGCTGCCTGACCGGTTTGCCCACCGTTTTGTCCACTGCTTTGTCCACTTGGTGGAACCGCGCCAGCCCCTCCCGGAACGCCTCCGCGTCGCCGCCCGCGTCGGGATGGTGGGTGCGCACGAACTCCCGGTAAGCGGCCTTTTCCGCGGCTGACCAGGTGCTTCGTGGCTTGTCGGGCACCTGCTCACCTCCGGTCGTCCGTCCCAGCATATGGCCGCGACTTAACTCGGACGGTTGAACCCTGGAGGCTCTGGGTACCTGCACTGCGCTTGATCATCGCTCGACAGGGGAGGGGCACCACCATGACGGAGGATTCGCGGCCGCCCGGCGCCGCCACGGCCGTGTTCAACGGCCCGGACACCGCGGAGGCCGCACGGGTCACGCTGAGGGCCATGCTGGCCCACGTGCCCGCCCCCGTGGTCGGCGACGCCGTGCAGCTCATGGACGAGCTCGTCACCGACGCCACCCGCGACGGCGCCTCCTTCCGCGCCCTGCGCCTCGGCTTGGCCGCCCACCCGCCCCGCCTGCGCATCGACGTCGAACGCGACGAGCCCGACGAGCCCCGCATCACCGCGATGTCCCCGGAACGCGTCGAAGGCCGCTTCCTCCTGGAGGAACTCGCGTCGACCTGGTGGTCCCACACCCTGGGCTCGATCTCGGTGACGCGCGCGGAGCTGGCTCTGCCGCTGCCGCGCTGATCAGCGAGCCCGTTCCACCCGCCGTTCGTCCCACACGGGTTCCGCGGTTTCGCGCACCACGCCGTCGGAGCCGAAGACCAGGTAGCGGTCGAAGCTGCGCGCGAACCAGCGGTCGTGGGTGACCGCGAGGACGGTGCCTTCGTAGGCCTCCAACCCCGCCTGCAGGGCTTCGGCCGATTCGAGGTCGAGGTTGTCCGTCGGCTCGTCCAGGAGCAGGGCGGTGGCGCCGCCGAGTTCCAGGAGCAGGATCTGGAAGCGGGCCTGCTGACCGCCCGACAGGCGGTCGAAGGGCTGGTCACCCTGGCGTTCGAGCTCGTAGCGCCGCAGCACGGCCATGGCGCCGCCGCGGTCCTTGGCGTGGGTGGTCCAGAGGATGTCGACCAGGGTGCGGCCGGTGAGCTCCGGGTGGGCGTGCGTCTGGGCGAAGTGGCCGGGCACCACGCGGGCGCCGGTCTTCCACAGGCCTGTGTGTGCGACGTCGCCGCCCGCGAGCAGGCGCAGGAAGTGTGACTTGCCGGAGCCGTTGGAGCCGAGCACGGCCACGCGTTCGCCGAAGAAGATCTCCAGCGAGAACGGCTTCATCAGGCCCGTGAGCTCCAGGTTTTCGCACGTCACGGCGCGCAGGCCGGTGCGTCCGCCGCGCAACCGCATGCGGATGTCCTGCCGACGCGGGGGCTCCGGAGGCGGGCCGGCCTCCTCGAACTTGCGCAGCCGGGTCTTCGCGGCTTTGTAGCGGGACGCCATCTCGTCGCTGCGGGCGGCGTACTGCTGCATGTCGAGCACGAGCTTCTTGAGCTGTGCGTACTTCTCGGCCCAGCGTCGCTTCAGCTCTTCGTAGCGGGCGAAGCGATCGTCGCGTGCCTCGTGGTAGGTGGCGAACCCGCCGCCGTGCACCCACGCGTCGCTGCCGGCCGGCCCGGGCTCCACGCTCACGATCTTCTTCGCCGCCCGCGCGAGCAGCTCCCGGTCGTGCGAGACGAACAGCACCGTCTTGCGCGTCTCCGCCAGGCGCGCCTCGAGCCAGCGTTTGCCGGGCACGTCGAGGTAGTTGTCGGGCTCGTCGAGCAGCAGCACCTCGTCGGGGCCGCGCAGCAGCGCCTCCAGCACGAGCCGCTTCTGCTCGCCCCCGCTCAACGTGCGCACGAGCCGCCACTGCGCCTTCTCGTACGGCACGCCGAGCGCGGCCGTGGTGCACACGTCCCAGGTCGTCTCCGACTCGTAGCCGCGCACCTCCGCCCAGTCGCTCAACGCCTGCGCGTACTTCATCTGCGCGGCCTCGTCGTCGACGGTCAGCAGCCGCTCCTCGGCCGCGTCCACGGCCGCCGCGGCGGTGCGGATGCGCTCGGGCGACACCGACACGAGCAGGTCTCGCACGGTGCGCTCGTCGCGGACCGAGCCGACGAACTGGCCCATCACGCCCAGCCCGCCGGACACCGTCACCGTGCCGCCGTGCGGCTTCAGCTCACCGGAAAGCAGGCGCAGCAGCGTCGTCTTCCCGGCGCCGTTGGGGCCGACCAGCGCGACGACGGCACCGTCGGAGACCCGGAACGACACATCACCGAGCAGCGGCCGCCCGTCGGGCAGCGAGTAGTCGAGGTGCGCGACCTCCAGGTGACCCATGGACGCGCACTCTACCGGCGGGCCCGGTGGACGCCGTCAGATTTTCCGCCAGGCCCCGTGACCGTGACCAGTCCGAAGTGGACGGACTCACGCCTTCCGCTGCATGTCACTGCGCGCCGGGTTGCCCTCCTCCGCGGCCTTCGGGTCCTTCTCGTCGGCCTTCGCCCGCACACCGGACTCGATGCGGTCGCCGAGGTGCTTGTCCACGTTGTGCCAATATTCGAACGCCCGTTGCACCACCGGCTCACTCACCCCGTTCAGCAAGTGACCGACGACGTTGGAAACCAAACGCTCGCGCGCCGCGTCGTCGAGGACCTCGCGCACCATCGTGCCCGCCTGGCCCCAGTCGTCGTCCTCGGAGTGGTCGACGTAGGCCGAGCGCGTGATCTCGCCGTCGGCATGGCAGCCGGCCGGGGTGCCGTAGCGCTCGACGTCGGCGCTCGGGCCGCCCTTCGAGTTCGCGTACCGGAGCGCCAATCACACGCCAAGGGCAGCGGCGCGTTCGGCCGGTTCGAGGTGACGGCCGACGTCAGCCCGCACACGAAAGCCGCGGTGTTCCAGCCGGGCACGAAGACTGAGATGGTGGCGCGATTCTCGACGGTGGCCGGCGAGCGGGGCAGCCCTGACACGTGGCGCGATCCGCGCGGGTTCGCATTGAAGTTCTACGCGAGCGAAGGCGTGTACGACATGGTCGGCAACAACACGCCGGTGTTCTTCGTCAAAGACCCGTTGAAGTTCCAGCACTTCATCCGTTCGCAGAAACGCCGGGCGGACAACAACCTGCGCGACCACGACATGCAGTGGGACTTCTGGACGCTGTCCCCCGAATCGGCGCACCAGGTGACGTGGCTGATGGGCGACCGCGGTATTCCGCGCACGTGGCGGCACATGAACGGCTACGTTCGCGGTTGAACTGAGCCATCTGCTCGATGAGGTAGTGGCCCTGCAGCAGGATCGGCCCGCCCGGCCCCACGGTGAGCGAATGTTCGTCGCTTTCCACCGGGATACCGGCGTCGGTGGTGGTCCGTTCCGTCTGCGTCATTTCGCCAGCTCCTCGTGGTGGGATTCGAACACGAGGAGATGGCGAAACCCGGCGAACACGGGCTCACACGTGGGAGCTCGGTCAGGTGGGAACTCAGTCAGGCGGAAGCTCAAATCGGGTGGAATCTCAGTCGCGCCCCAGCAGGGTGTCGGCCACGTGTTGGAGATGGCGCCGCATGTGTTCGCCGGCGCTCACGGGATCCCGGTCGCGCAGTGCTTCGACGATCAACGTGTGTTCGTCGTGGTAACACGAACGCAGCTCCGGTGTGGACGTTCGCCGCTTGAGGCTGCCCCACACCGGCAGTGAGCGCGCGGTGTTCATCACGTCGAACATGTTCATCAGCAACCCGTTGTGGGCCGCGACGGCGATCGCGCGGTGCAACCCGGCGTCGGCGCGCTCGAAGCCTTCGAAGTCGCCGGCCGCGGCGCCCGCGCCGAGCGCGGCCGCGATCCGGTCGAGGTCCGCCTGCGTGGCCACCCTTGCGGCGAGTGTCGCGACCTGCGGTTCGAGCAGCTGGCGCACCTGCATGATCTCGGCCGGGCTCGTGTCGGCGGGGGCGGGCTCGACGTGCTGCGCCGCGATGTCGGTGAGGAACGTGCCGCGCCCGACGTGCCGGATCACGAGCCCGTCGCGCTCCAAAGAATCCAGTGCGCGCCGCACGGCACTGCGCGGCGCGGAAAGCCGCTGCACGAGGTCGCGCTCGGTGGGCAGCTTGGCGCCCGGGCCGAGGCTGCCGTCGGCCGCGCCTTCGTCGAGCAGCGCGCGCAGGGCGTGTTCCACCGTGGTCATGGGCGCACTCTACCGGACGACTTGAGACCAATCGAGACCAATGGGCGAAGCAATGACCAGAACAAGTCCTGCATATCGACAACGGATGCCGAGACGCGTACGGTCGATCACGTCCGCATTGGTTCATATTGGTACAGATTGGTCTCACATGAAGCTGGTGACCTTCTCCGCCGGGAACTCCACCGGGGACGCCGACCGCGTCGGGGTCGTGACCGGCGAAAGCGAGGTCCGGGACGTCACCGATCTCGTGCCGGGCGGAACGCTCCTCGGCGCCGTCGAACGCTGGGGCGAGGTCGGGACCATCCTCACCGACCAGGCCGCGGACCGCACGCCGGTACCCCTCGCCGACGTGCGGCTCCGCGCGCCGTTCCCCGCTCCACGGCGCAACATCTTCTGCGTCGGCAAGAACTACCGCGAGCACGCCGCGGAGTTCGGCCGCAGCGGTTACGACAGCCCGGACCGCTCGGAAGACCTGCCTGCCCGGCCGATCCTGTTCTCCAAGGCCACCACGGCCGTGATCGGCCCCGGCGACGACATCGACCCGCACGCCGGCCTCACCTCCGAGCTCGACTACGAGGGTGAACTCGCCGTGATCATCGGCCGGGGCGGCCGTGGGATCACCCGCGAAGCCGCCCTGGCACACGTCTGGGGCTACACGATCCTCGACGACGTCACGGCCCGCGACCTGCAGCGCGACCACCGCCAGTGGCTGCTCGGCAAGTCTCTCGACACGCACTGCCCGATGGGCCCGTACGCGGTGACCGCCGACGAGATCCCCGACGTGACCGCGCTGGAGCTCGAAACCACCGTCAACGGCGAACGCCGCCAGCACGCCCGGGTCAAGGACCTCATCTTCGACATTCCTGAGCTGATCGCCACCCTCTCGGCCGGCATCACCCTGCTGCCCGGCGACGTGATCGCCACCGGCACACCCGCGGGCGTCGGCATCGGCTTCGACCCGCCGAAGTTCCTGGCGAGCGGCGACGTTGTGGAGGTGACCATCACCGGTCTCGGCGTGCTGCGCAACAGCGTCGCCTCAGCCCGTGTCGCCTCAGCCTCGCTCGCCTGAACTCCCGTACCGAAAGGAGCCCGCATGAAGATCAACGGAACGGACCTCGCGGTCGAGGTCGAGGGCAGCGGTCCCGCCGTGCTGCTGGTGCACGGCCTCGGCGGCACCGGCAACTTCTACCAGGTCCAGGCCGGCGCGCTGGCAGCGAGCCACCAGGTGATCCGCGTCGACTCCGCGGGTGCCGGGCGCTCCGGCCTGCGTGCCGGCATCGGCATCGAGTCGCACGCCGACGACCTGGCCGCGGTGCTCGACGAGGTCGGCGTCGCGTCGGCGGCCGTGGTCGGGCACTCGATGGGCACGCTCGTCGCCCGCAGCTTCGCGGCCCGCCACCGGGACAAGGTGACCGCGCTGGCGCTGCTCGGCGCCGTCGCGGAGCCGCCCGAGGCCGGGCGCCAGGCCCAGCACGACCGCGCGGCCCTGCTGCGCGCGGAAGGCACTGCGGCCGTGGCGCCGGCCGTCGTCGCCAACGCGCTGTCGGAAGCCACCCGCCGCGACAAGCCCGAGGTGGCGGCGTTCGTGCGGGAGCTCGTGATGCGCCAGGACGCCGAGGGCTACGCACGCAACTGCGAGGCGCTCGCCGCCGCGACCGACCCCGGGCCGGTCGACCCCGCGTTGCCGCTGCTGCTGATCACCGGCGCCGACGACAAAGTCGGCCCACCCGCCGTGAGCGAGGCGCTCGCCGCCGCACACGGCAGCACGAACGTGGAGGTGCTGCCGGGCGTCGGTCACTGGACCGCGCTCGAAGCCGCCGCCGACGTCACCTCGATGCTGCTGAAGTTCCTTTAACCACAAAGTTTTCGCGCCTCAACGACGAGGAGGAACCACTGTGCCGCTCACCGCCGACAAGACCCTGTTCCGCGATGTGTCCATTCTGGACTCCACGGGCGCGCTGCCCTACCGGGGCGACGTGCTCGTGGACCACGACCGCATCACCGCCGTCGGCACCGTCGACCCGGCCGCCGCCCAGGGCTCGCGGGTGGTCGAGGGCCGCGGCCGCACGCTGATGTCCGGGCTGTGCGACGCCCACACCCACTTCACCTGGAACAACAGCGCCGACCTCGACGGGCTGGCCGCCCTGCCGGTGGAGGAGCACCTGCTGTTCGCCGTGGAATCGGCCAAGTCCTATCTGGACGCCGGCTACACGATGTGCCTGGGTGCCGCGTCGGCGAAGGACCGGCTCGACGTCGTGTGCCGCGACGCGATCAACGCCGGGCGGATCCCCGGCCCGCGTTACCTCGCCAACGGACCCGAGATCGCCGTGACGGGCGGGGAGCTCGTGAAGGGCATCACCTGGTTCGCCGACGGCCCCGACGAGATGCGCAAAGCCGTGCGCCGCCTCGTCGAGATCGGCGTCGACCAGATCAAGCTGTCGATGACCGGCGAGGAGATCACCGGCACGCAGCGCGCCGAGGACACCTACATGTCCGACGAGGAGGTGGCGATGGCCGTCACCGAGGCGCACCGGCGGGGCAAGCGGGTGTGCGCCCACGCGCGCAGCGCCGAGAGCGTGAAGATGTGTGTGCGCCACGGCGTCGACATCGTCTACCACGCCAGCTTCACCGACCCCGAGGGCATGGATCTGCTGGAGCAGGCCAAAGACTGGGTGTTCGTGGCGCCGGGCGTCAACTGGCTCGTCGCGACGCTCTACGAAGCCGCCGACTTCGGGTTCCCGCAGGCGGCGGCCGAAGCCGTCGGCTACAAGCGCGAGCTGGAAAAGGCGACGGCGGCGATGATCGAGATGCACCGGCGCGGCATCCGCGTGCTGCCCGGCGGTGACTACGGCTTCGCCTGGACCCCGCACGGCACCTACGCGCGCGACCTGCAGCACTTCGTCGAGCGCTTCGAGTTCACGCCGATGGAGGCCATCCTCGCCGCCACCGCGCAGGGCGGCGAGATCATGCTGCGCGGCGACGAGCTCGGCAAGGTCCAGCCCGGGTACCTCGCCGACCTGCTGCTCGTCGACGGCGACCCGCTCGCCGACATCACCGTGTTGCAGGACAAGGAAAAGCTCCACGCCATCATGAAGGACGGCCGGTTCCACAAAGACGCGGCCTGACCGCGTCCGCGGTGCGCCGCCCGGCCGGGGCGGCGCACCAGGAGCTCTCACCGGACCGCGCGCAGCAGGCCCGTGCGGTCGTGGCAGCCGAGGTAGCGGAACTCCTGTTCGTCGGCGTCGGTCACAGTGACCTCGTGGTAGAGCCGCAGCCGCGCCGCAGGCCCCATCGCCGACAGGTACTTCATGGCGGCGCGGAAGATCGCGACGTGCGTCGGGTGCGATTCGGCCCACGCCTCAAGATCGGCCAGGCTGTGCCACCAGCTCATCCCGTAGCTCTTGTCCGTCTCGGCACCGGTTTCGTCGGTGACGCGCACGTAGCGGTTGGCGTAGCAGCCGATGGCGAGCCCGTCGTCGCGCAGGAACTCCATGCCGGCGCGCAGCACGGGTTCCACGTCGCCGAGGTACATGCCGCGTTCGTCGTCCTCGGTCTCGGTCCACTCCTGGCCGGAGCGGATGAGGCACAGGTTTCCCTGCGGCCGCACGGTGACGACGCCCGTCTCCGGATCGGTTTCCGCCGTGGGCCGCGTGCCGGGTTCGAGCCGGTCGGTCTGCGCGATCGGCAGCCGGTCGCGGGCGCCGCCCCAGTAGCCGTGTTCGTGGATCTCGCCACTGAGTTCGCCGGCGGCCACGGACACGCCTTCGGTGCGGTCGCTGGAGAACAGCGTCTCGAACCGCCGCACGGTCGGGCGCACGACCTCGCTGAAGAACCCGGCGTCGGGGGACCGGTGCTCCTGGCCGGTCCACGCTTCGCGGGCCTTCGCCCAGCGGTCGTGCTCGGCGGGGTCGGTCCAGTACAACGTGGTGAGCACGGTCGTGTAGCCGGCTTCGTCGACGAACCGCGCCCGGTCGTGGTGGTCGGGCGCGTGCTCGCCCGAGCGTGCGGAATCGAGCGCCGCGAGTGCGGCGACCACCACCGGCGGTGGTTCCGGTGTTCGGTACTGAACACCGAGGTACGCCATCACCACCTGGTCGACGGCGGGGTCGAAGCGCGCGGAGAACGACGGGTAGGGCGGGTGGAAGCTGTCCGGCTTGCGGCGCGGGTGGACCCGGCCGACGCGCAAGTGCTCGGCGATCGAGGATTCCACGGCGTCACCCCGCCGTTTCGTGGTGGGTCATGGTGGCCTCCGGGGAACGTGGTGCCGGTTGTAACCGACCGAACGTAGGCACGGGGGCCACCTGTGACTTGCTTCACAGCGCACCGGGAGTTGCTGCACAGCGCACGTGCGATTCCGAACTTTCGACTTCGAACACCTCGAACATCACACGATCCACAGTGGACTCAGGGCGTGGACTCACGGCATGGACTTGAAGCGCGGACTCACCACGACGGGCTCGCGCCCGGTCGCCTCACACCGTCGCTGTCAGCTCCGGGTACAGCGCCTCCACCGGACCGGACAGGTTTTCCTTGATGTCCCGCGACGTCTTGTCCGCCAGCACCTCGAGCGCGCCCGCTTCCAGTCCGTCGTAGATCGCCGCCACGATGTCGCGCGGGTCTTCCTTCTCGACGGTCAGCGCCTGGGTCATCGGCGTGTCCGTGTAGCCGAGGTGCGCACCCAGCACGTGGGTCTTCTGGCCGGCGAGGTCGAGCCGCAGCGAGTTGGTGATCTGCCACAGCGCGGCCTTGCTCGACGAGTACGCGCCCGACTTGGCCAGCCAGCTCAGCGCCGAGTGGATGTCGACGAGGGCGCCGCCGCCGTTGCTCGCCAGCACGGGCGCGAACGCCTGTGCGACGGCGAGCGCGCCGAAGACGTTCGTCTCGTACGTCGCGCGCACCTCGGCCAGGGGCACGGTGAGCAGGCTCTGCCGCCCGCTGACGCCCGCGTTGTTCACCACCACCGTGGTGTCCGGGGCAGCCGCGGCCGCGGCGGCAACCGAGGCCTCGTCGGTGACGTCGAGGGCGAGTGGCACCACGCGCTCGTCGTCCCACTGGCGCGGAGTGCGCGCCGTCGCGTACACGCGCCGCGCCCCGCGCTCCAGCGCCTGGTTGACGAACTCGATGCCGAGCCCGCCGTTGGCCCCGGTGACCAGGACAACCGCACCCTGCAGATCGGTCATGACTTCCTCCGGCTCTCTTGCTTGGTAATTCCAAGCTAGCAGGCTGACTCCGAAATGCCAAGTGTGCCGTACGATGGAGTCATGAAGGCCATGGCGATCCCGACCAACAGCCGCTGCTCGATCGCGCGCAGCCTGGAGGTGCTCGGGCAGAAGTGGAGCCTGCTGATCGTTCGCGAGGCGTTCCGCGGGCGGACCCGCTTCGCCGAGTTCCAGAAGATCGGCGTGCCGACGGATCTCCTCACGTCCCGGCTGGAATCCTTGGTCGAGGCCGGAATCCTCGTGCGGCGGCCGTACCGGGAGCCGGGGCAGCGGGCCCGTGTCGAGTACGTGCTCACCCCCGTCGGGGAGGACCTGCTGCCGGTGCTGGCCGCGCTGTCGGAGTGGGGCGACGAGTACCTCCCGACCGGCCACGGCCCGGCGACGATCTACGTCGACACGACCGACGACCGGCCCGTGCACCTGGCCTTCGTCGACGAAGACGGTCACGTCGTCGACCCGGCGAAGGTCGCCTACCGCCGTGGGCCGGGGGCTCTCGAAGACTGACGCGTCAGGCGCGGTCGGCGAGCACGTCGTCGGCGTCGGTGCTCAGCGCCAGGTCGCGCTGGGCAGTGAGCGCGTCGAGGCGTTGCCGCCACGCCGTGGTGATGGCCTCGTAGGCCGCGGCGCCGAACACGAGCCGCCGGGGCGCGGGCGTGGTGCTCGCGGAGGTGATGATCGCGCGGGCGATCTTCGCCGGATCGCCCGCGACGGCGTGGCGCAGCGTGGTTTCGTCCATCCCGCCCGCGAGCGCGCCGCGCACCTGGCCGAGCACGCCGTCCTCGTAGGCGGGCAGCGGTTCGGCCTGCGCGATGTTGGCGTTGAACGCCGTGCGCGTGCCGCCCGGGGCGATCAGCGTCACCGAAATCCCGAACGCCGCCAGCTCCACCGCCGCCGACTCGAAGAAGCCCTCGACGCCGAACTTCGACGCGTTGTACACGCTCATGCCCGGGTCGGGCACGTGGCCGCCGGAGCTGGACATCTGGATGATCCGCCCGCCACCCTGCGCCCGCAGCCACGGCGTGACCGCGCGCGTGAGGTGAATCGGTCCGAGCAGGTTCACGGCGAGCTGCCGGTTCAGCAGCTCGTCCGACAGCTCCTCGGCGGCGCCCAGCGCACCGAACCCGGCGCTGGAGAACACGACGTCGATGCGGCCGAGCTCGGTGAAGGCCTGCTCGACCGTCGCGTGGACGGTCTGGGGGTCGGTGACGTCCAGCTCGGCGGTCCACAGCCGATCGCCGTGCCGGCGCGCGAGCTCCTTCAACGCCGGGCTCAGGTTGCGGCTCGTGGCGGCGACGCGGTGGCCGCCGGCCAGCAGCTGGGCGGTGACCTCGAGCCCGAAGCCGGAGCCGGCGCCGGTGATGAGCCACGTCTGGGTGGGAGCAGGCACGACGGAGTCCTTTCGGTAGGCGTCCGCCAATGTAGTCGCCGACAACAATATGGTCAACGACTACATGCCACCATGAGCTCAGTCGAAGCGGGAGTCGTCACCCCAGATCTTGTCCTGGGACGATTCACTCGACGGCGACACGCGGATCACGGCCCCGGTGGCATCGATGTCCAGCACGGTGACGGTGATCCGATTGGCCAGGCTCACGTAACCCTCGCCGCGGAAGTGGCCCTTGATGTCGGGCAGTTCGGTGCGGTCGATGGCGAAGTCCAGCCGGTCCGGAGCCGACTGCGTGAGCGTCAGCCGGCGCGTGGCGAACCGCGCGTCGAGCGGCACGGTCACCGAACCGTGGATGAGCACGTCACACGAACCGTCGCTGCACGCGGTGAGGTCGGACCCGTCTTTCGCAATCAAGGTGCGCGACGTCGTCGGGGCGGGCTCGAGCGGCACCGTCGAGACCGACGGCGGCGCCACGATCGGCTCGGGCGGCGGCGGGGGTGGCTGGGGCGGCGTCGAACAGCCCGCCGCGAGCAGCAAGAACGAGCAGGCGAGCGCTTTTCTCATGCGCTCTTGGTAGCACCTCGCCGGGCCGGCGAGCGGGGGTTCGCGGATTCCGGGGCCGCCGCGCTCGGTACGGCGGCCCCGGAACCGAATCCGGTCAGGCCGGGTTGTCGCCGTGGGTCAAGGTTTCCCACGAGACGAACAAGTTGTTGCTGCCCTGGGGACGGTGGCTCGTGGTGTAGGCCTGGGTGTTGGTCATGGCGATGCCGAGGCGGTTGTGCAGCGCGTTGTACCCGACCTCGGTCACGGGGCCGAGGCCGCGCTTGACCGTGCCGCCGCAGAGCCACGACGGTGCAGCGGTGAGCTCGTATTTCGTCTGGAAGCCCAGCGCCTGGCGCAGCCGCTCGCCGATGTCGGTGCCGTAGAGGTCCTGGCCCTGGATGCGCGAGGTCTCGGCGACCTCCGCGATCGCGGCGATGCCGTAGCCGGTGTGGACGAAGTCGCGGCAGGTCTCCTGGGTGAGACCGTCGACGAAGGTGGACTGGCCCTGCCAGTAGCCGACGATCTGGTCGCGGGTGTTCAGGCCGCTGCCGGGCACGGTCTTCGGGAGCGCGCCGTCGGAGCTGAGGTAGATGAACGCGGGCACGCGGTTGCGGTAAATCGACATGCCGCGGTCGTAGATCGTCTTGTCCTCGAGGAACACGCCGATGCCGACGATGGCCTCGGCGATGCTGAGCTCCCAGTTGCCGGTGCGCCCGTCGCTGCCCTGGATCTCGTTGTAGTAGACGTTGCGCAGCATCGTGGCGAACCGCCCGGAGTTCAGCCAAGTCCCGTAGGCGTACTTGATGATCTCCGCCGCGCGCGGCCACGTCGACGCCGACCAGGCGGTCTGCAGGTGCGCGTTGTCGCTGGTGTGGTCCTTGATGGTGGCCGACCACGCGTCCATGATCTGGATGGCCTTGTTCGCGTAGCGCGCGTCGCCGGTCACGTACCAGGCCAGGGACTGCGTGTACGCGGCGATCGCGTCTTCACGCTCGTCGGTGCAGCCGTTGTTGGGCATCGAGCTGGGCCCGCAGTCGACCACGGCGCGCGGGTGCGGCGTGTAGGACAGCGACGCGTACTTCGAGCCCATCATCGAGTCGTACGCCTGTTTCTGCGGCTGCGTGCCGGCCTGCACGCGCTGGCGCATGGTGTCCAGCTGGGCCCGGCTGACCAGCACGCCGGGGTGCGTGAAGGTGGCCGGCGAGGTCGGTGCCGCGGGTGCGGCCGGCTGGGCCGACGCCGCCGGACCGGTGGCGATCACCACGGCGGTGGCGGCCGCGGCCGCCAGGCAACGAACGAACTTCCGGTGCATGAGCTGCCCTTCGTCCACGACTTTGAGAACAGGGCGCAGGCTGGCGGACCGTGCGTGAAAGGTGAATTTACTTCACGCCCATTGGTCTGGTCCACCGCGCGCGAAAACCCGTGTTCCACTGGCAGGGACGGCTTTTTCCTTGCGGCAGCGGCAGTCTCACGGCGGGGGCAGCGTGCCGCGCTCCAGGATGTTGGCGTAGATGTTCTCCATCGCCTCGGTCAGCGGGGTGAGCAGCTCGGCGGGCAGGCCGTCGAAAAAGAGGCCGCGCACCAGCTCGACGTGGCCCGGCGCCGCCTTCTCCAGCAGCTCGCGGCCCTGCGCGGTCAAGGTGACCTCGGTGGCGCGCCGGTCGGTGCTCGAGGTGCGCGCGTCGACGAGCCCGCGCGTCGCCATGCGGCGCACGTGGTGGCCGGTGCGGCTGCGTTCCCAGCCGATCTGGTTGGCCAGCGCGGTCATCTGCATCCGCTCGCCGGGGGCGTTCGCGAGTGCGGTGAGCACGTCGTAGTCCGGCATGGACAGGTCGCTGTCGGTCTGCAGCTGCCGGTTGATCTCGTAGCTCAGCCGCAGCTGGACGCGGATGTAGGCGAGCCAGGCGCGCTGCTGCCGCGCGTCGAGCCAGGGGTCGTCATTGCCTTTAGGTGACATGTCCCGTAATCTGTCGTAGTGGTCGGCGGTGGAGCGAAGAGGCTCATTGTCCCGCGCAGACCGGCCGAGCGGAACGACCACGGCTGGGCCGGGTGAGTACACGGACGGGAAACACGGTTATGAACGCACTACAGGGGAAGACCGCCGTCGTCACGGGCGGCTCGAGCGGCATCGGGCTCGCGACGGCCCGGCGGTTCGCGGACGAGGGCGCGCGCGTCTTCGTGACGGGACGGCGCAAGGACGTGCTGGACGCGGCCGTCGCGGAGATCGGCGGCGACGTGACCGGTGTCCAGGTGGACAGCTCCGACCCGGCAGACCTCGACCGGCTCTACGAAACCGTCGGCGGGCCGATCGACGTGCTCTTCGCCAACGCGGGCGGCGGCGAGTTCTCGACGTTGGCGCAGGTCACCGAGCAGCACTTCGACGAGACCTTCGGCACCAACGTGAAGGGCACGCTGTTCACGGTCCAGAAAGCGCTTCCTCTCCTGGTGGACGGCGCTTCGGTGATCCTGACCGGCTCGACCGCGGGCACGAAGGGCAACGACGCTTTCGGCGTGTACGCCGCGTCGAAGGCGGCCGTCCGCTCGTTCGCGCGCACATGGGCCAAGGAGCTGAGCGGCCGCGGGATCCGCGTCAACTCGCTGAGCCCGGGACCGGTCGACACACCGGGGATCAGCGGGCTCGCGAGCGCCGATTTCGGCGAGGAGCAGCTGAAGGCGGCGCTGGTGAGCTCTGTCCCCTTGGGACGGATGGGCCGGCCCGAGGAGATCGCGTCGGTGGCGCTGTTCCTCGCGACCGACGCCAGCAGCTTCGTCACCGGGGTGGAGCTCTTCGCCGACGGCGGGGCGAACCAGGTATGACCCTCGACATCGGCCGCGTCGGGGTCTGGAGCGTCGAGCTGCGCACGGCCGCGCCGGGCGAGATCGCCGACGCGGCGGCCGAGCTCGACGAACTGGGCTTCGGCGCGCTCTGGATCCCCGGTTTGGGTGGCGGCGACATCGTGGGAGACCTCGAGCGGCTGCTCGAGGTGACCCGAGGGCTCACGGTCGCGCCGGCAGTGTCGAGCATCTGGCGTCACCCGGCGAAGGAACTGGCTGCGGGCCACGCGCGGCTCGCGGGCGCCTACGGCGACCGGGTGCTGCTCGGTCTCGGCGTGAGCGACCCGGGCACCGCCGCCGAGCACGGCCACGAGTATCGGCCGCTGCACGACATGGCCGCGTACCTCGACGAGCTCGACGCCGAGCCGGAGCCGGTGGCGGCGGAGCGGCTGATCCTCGCGGCGATGGGGCCGAAGATGGTCGGTCTGGCGCGGCGGCGGGCCGGCGGGACGCACCCGTTCCTCGTCACACCGGACTACTCGGCGACGGCGCGCGGACTGCTCGGCGCCGGGCCATTGCTCGCGCCGTACCAGGCTGTGACCCTGGAGCGGGATCCGGCGAAGGCTCGGGCAGCCGGCCGGGGTTTCCTCGCCGGGTTCTTCGGGGCGCCTGCCTACCGCAAGAGCCTGCGGGCGCAGGGGTTCACGGAAGCCGATTTTGCCGAGGGCGGCAGCGACCGGCTCGTGGACAGCGTCCTTGCCTGGGGCGACATCGACGCGATCGGCAAGCGCGTGGCGGAACACCTCCAGGCGGGCGCGGACCACGTGGCCCTTCACGTCGTGGGCGGCGGTGACGGTATGCCGATGCCGCAGTGGCGCGAGCTCGCCGGGCTGGCTCAGAGCGCCGGATAGTCCGTGTAGCCCTCGGCGCCGCCGCCGTAGAAGGTGGCGGGGTCGGGGGAGTTGAGGGCCGCGCCGGCCCGCAGCCGGGCGACGACGTCGGGGTTGGCCAGTGCCAGGCGGCCGAGGGTGACGAGGTCGGCGAGGCCGCTTTTGACGTCGGCGGAGCGTTCCCGGACGGTGGCGCCCGGGCGGGTCAGCAGCAGCGGGCCGGGGAACGCGGTGCGCAGCTCGGCCAGGAGCGCGTCGTCGCCGTGGTGGGTGACGTGGAGGAAGGCGAGGTCGAGGCGGGCGAGGGCGCGAACCAGGTGGGCGTAGGTCGCCGGCCCGGTCTCGCCTTCGTCGATGCCGAAGCCGCGGAGGCCGGGGGAGAGGCGCACGGCCGTGCGGTCGGCGCCGATCTCCGCGGCGACGGCCTCGGTCACCTCGAGCGCGAACCGGGTGCGGCCGGCGATGGAGCCGCCGTACGCGTCGGTGCGGTGGTTGGCGTTGGCCGAGAGGAACTGCTGCACGAGGAAACCGTTGGCGCCGTGGACTTCCACGCCGTCGGCGCCGGCCTCGATCGCGGCGGCGGCCGCGCGGCGGAAGTCGTCGACGGTCGCGCGGACCTCTTTCGTGGACAGTTCCCGCGGTGGCGGGACCTGCTGGTTGCCGCTCGGGGTGTGGATGCCGACTCCCGCCGCGACGGCAGACGGCGCGACCGGCGCCCGGCCGTGCGGCGTGTTGTCGGGGTGTGCGACGCGGCCGGCGTGCATGAGCTGGACGAACAGGTGTCCGCCCGCGTCGTGCACCGCCTTGGTGACCTGCTGCCAGCCGGCGATGTGCGCGTCGGTGTGGCAGCCGTGGCTGAGCAGGAACCCCTGCCCGTCGGCCGAGGGCTGCGTGCCGCCGGTGATCAGCAGCCCGAGCGACGCTCGTTGCGCGAAGTACTCGGCGTCGAGCGGGGTGGGTGATCCGTCGGGCAGCGCGCGGTTGCGCATCATCGGCGACAGCGCCAGCCGGTGGCGCAAACGCATGCGGCCGACGTCGACGGGACTCCAGAGACCGGGCACGCGGATTCCTTCCGTCGGCTGCCTGACTGTCTGTACTGGATCGTACAGAACAAAGTGTACGGTTCGGTACAGTGGGTGATTGGACTCTTCGTCCACGCTGGATGTAGTGTCCAGATCCATGGACGGGAGGACGGCGCGCTGGGCGCCGGTGTGCGAGGCGATCGTGCGCCTGCTTTCGCCGCACGCGGAGGTGGTGCTGCACGACCCGCGCACGGATTGCGTGCTCGGCATCTGGAACGCGTTCTCCGGGCGTGAACCCGGGGACCCGTCGCTGCTCGGCGAGCTCGACGGCCTGCGGCCCGCGGGGAAGGACGTCTACGGCCCGTACCCGAAGTCACTGCCCGACGGACGGCGGCTGTCGAGTGTGAGCGCCGTGGTGAGAGACGAACACGGCAACGCCGAAGTGGTGTTGTGCGTGAACGTCGACCGCACCGCGTTCGACCAGGCCGCGCAGCTGCTGTCCGGGTTCGCGGCTCCGGTGACCGGACAGCCCCAGGCGCTGTTCGAACGCGACTGGACCGAGACGCTCAACGACGTGGTGGGCGAGTTCGTTCGCGATCACGCGACCCCGGTCGAGGTGTTGACCCGCGAACAACGCCTGGTGCTTCTCGCACGTCTGGACGCCGCCGGTGTGTTCGCGCAGCGCCGATCCGTGCCCGTGGTCGCACGCGCGTTGCGCATCTCCCGTTCGGCCACCTACCAACTGCTCGCCGAGATGCGCAAGGAGCCCGATGCCGACGCTTCCTGACTTCCGCCTGGAGACGTACTTCTCCCGCTGGGAGTTCACCGCCCGCCACCACCTCACGGCGTCCGACGTGCAGACCATGACCGTCGCCGAACTGCTGGCGCTGGCCGACGACGACGGCCGCGAACGCTGGGAGAACCTCGCGCTCGGCTACACCGAGACCTACGGCCTGCCCGCCCTGCGTGAGGAGATCGCCGCGACCTACACCGACGTCGGCCCCGAGCACGTGCTGTGCTTCGCCGGCGCCGAAGAAGGTCTCTACCTGGCGATGCGGACGTTGCTCGAACCCGGCGACCACACCGTGGTGATCACGCCGAACTACCAGGCCGCCGAGACGATTCCGCTCTCGATCGGCGAGGTGTCCGGTGTCGCGCTGCGGCCCGAGGACGGCTGGTCCCTCGACGTCGACGAGATCGAACGGCAGCTGCGGCCCACCACGCGCCTGGTGTCGGTGAACTTCCCCAACAACCCGACCGGCGCCGTGCCGGACCTCGAGACCTGGACCCGGCTCGTGCGCCTGTGCGAGGAGCGCGGCGTGCTGCTGTTCAGCGACGAGGTCTACCGCGGTCTGGAGCTCGACCCGTCGGCGACGCTGCCGCAGGCCGCCGACCTGTCCGCGTCGGCGCTTTCGCTCAACGTGATGTCCAAGGCCTACGGGCTCCCGGGCCTGCGCGTGGGCTGGATCGCCTGCCGCGACCCGGAAATCCTGCGGCGGCTCGAGCGGGCCAAGCACTACACGTCGATCTGCAACTCGGCGCCGAGCGAGGTGCTCGCGCTGATCGGGCTGCGCGCGCGGGACGCGATCCTGGCGCGCAACCGCGCGGTGATCGCGGAGAACGTGCCGAAGTTCGACGCGTTTTTCGAGAATTACCAAGATCTGTTCGATTGGGCACCTCCGCAGGGCGGCTGCGTGTGCTTCCCGCGCTACCTCGGCGCGGACGGCGTCGAGACGATGTGCACCGAGCTCGTCGAGCAGCGCGGCGTGCTGCTGCTGCCGGCGAGCATCTACCGATCCGACCTCACGGCGACGCCCGAGGACCGGTTCCGCGTCGGCGTGGGCCGTCGTGGTCCGGACGAAGGGCTGGCCGCGTGGGCGGAGTTCCTGGAGGAGCGGCGATGACGCTGGACGTGGTGGGACTGCCCGAGATCGAGGCCGTGGCGACGCGAGGGCTGGTGTTCGACGCCGTGCGCGGCGCGTTGATCGCGCACGCCGAGGGCCGCGCGCAGATGCCCGCGCCGATCGCGATGTGGTTCCCCGAGGCCGAGGGCGATTGCCACGTGAAGGCCGGCTACCTCGAAGGCGCCTCGCACTTCGGCGTGAAGGTGGCGTCGGGCTTCTACCGCAACGCCGAGCGCGGCCTGCCGACCAACAGCGGCCTCATGCTGGTTTTCGACGCGTCGACCGGCGTGCCCGCCGCGGTGCTGGCCGACGAGGGCTGGCTCACGGCGTGGCGGACGGCCGCCGCCGGCGCCCTGATCACCCATGCGCTCACTCCGCCGGACGTCGACGAGGTGGCCGTGTTCGGCACGGGACTGCAGGCGCGGCTGCAGGTCGAGTGGCTCGCGGACCTGCGGCCGCTGACCCTGGTGCGGGTGTGTGGGCGGCGGCCCGAGGCCGTTCGGAAGCTGTGTGCCGAGCTGGGCGAGGCCGGGCTGACGGCCGTGCCCGCGACGGCGGAGGAAGCGGCGGCCACGCCGTGCGTGATCACGGCGACGGCGTCGACGAGCCCGGTGGCGCCGGCGGAGGCGTTCGCCGCGGTGCACGTGACCGGGATCGGCACCGACCTGCCGGGCAAGGCGGAGCTGCCGGCCGGGCTGTTCGCCCGCGCCACGACGATCGCGACCGACGACCACGCGCAGTGCCTCGCGCACGGCGACTTCGGCAACGCCGTCCGGGCCGGGACCGTCGCCGACGACGCGGACATCCCCGTCGGGCTGGTCCTGCGCGACGGGGTGCGGGATCGCTCGGGCCTGACGATCGCCGACCTCACCGGCGTCGGTGTGGCCGACGCCGCGGTGGCGACGGCCGTGTTCCGGCACCTGGGCTGAACACCGCCGCGTGGCGGGCCCGGCGCCGCGGGTCGGCGACGCGTGGCGGATGAACGCGGCGGCTGCCGGTCGGGAGGATGGACGGCACCCGCACTCCTGGAGGCCCGCATGGACTACGCGTTCGATCCCGAGATCGCCGCCGCTCTCCCGATGATCCCCGACACCGGCGATCTGAGGGACCTGGTGTCGGCGCGGGAAAAGATGAAGGAGATGACGGCCGAGCTGGTCGGCGACGTCGACGAGACCGGCGTGACCGTGCGCGACACGACCGTGCCCGGCCCCGAGGGCGCGCCCGACGTGGCTGTTCGGATCTACACACCGGACAACATCGCGTCGCCCGCGCTGCTGTTCAACGTCCATGGCGGAGGCTTCATCATCGGTGACGTCGACACCGATCACGCGGGCGTGGTCGAGCTCGCGCGGGACCTCGGGGTGGTCGTGGTGTCGGTGGACTACCGGCTCGCGCCCGAGGCGCCGTACCCGGCGGGCCTGGAGGACTGCTACGCGGCGCTCGTGTGGTCGGTCAAGCACGCCGACGAGCTCGGCATCGACCCCGAGCGCGTGGTCATCCACGGCGTCAGCGCGGGCGGCGGCCTGTGCGCCGCGCTCGCGCTGCTGGCGCGCGACCGCGGCGGGCCGGCCATCGCGTTCCAGTTCCTCGGCATCCCGGAGATCGACGACCGCCTGCAGACGTCCAGCATGCGCCGCTTCGACGACACTCCACTGTGGAACCTCCCCAACGCCGAGCTCAGCTGGGACTGCTACCTCGGCCCGGGCGTCCGCGGCACCGACGGCGTGCCCGTCTACGCCGCGCCCTCCCGAGCGACCGACCTGACGGGCCTCCCGCCGGCGTACATCTCGGTGATGGAGTTCGACCCGCTGCGCGACGAGGGCATCGCCTACGCGCAGGCGCTGCTGGCCGCCGGCGTGACCACCGAGCTGCACCTGTTCCCCGGCACCTTCCACGGCTCCGCCATGGTCCGCCACGCGACCATCACCCGGCGCGAGGCCGCGGAGTCTCGCGCGGTGCTGGCGCGGGCGCTGGGTGTGGAGCTGGGCTGACGTTTGAGACGACGCTGCGTGACGACGCGGCGTCCGGGTGACGGCCCGGGCGCCGCGTTTTCGTTGTGTGGCTTTGTTTCGGGCGCCGGCCGCGGCCGGTCAGGCGCGGTGGGCCAATCGGTGTGCCAGCAGGGCCAGCCGGGTGCGGAAGCGGCCGGCGGGGTCGTCCAGGGGCCAGCCGAGAGCGTCTTCCACGTGGGCGAGCCGGGTGGCGACGGAGCTGTGGTGGCGGTGCAGCGCGACGGCCGCCTGGCGCAGGGAACCGGTGCGGCAGAAGGCTTCGAGCGCTTCGAGGTCGGGCGCGGCGAGCGCGTCGAGGGCGCGGACGTCGGGCTGCGCGCGCAGGTGGTCGGCGGGGATCTCGGCCAGCAGGGTCAGCGACCCGAGGTTCTCGTGGACCACGAGCGGCTCCGTCGCGGGCACGGCAAAGCGCTCGGCGAGGCGAGCCTGCAGCCAGGACCGCCGCGTCTCGAGCCCGGCGACGGCATCGCCCACCCCCACGCGCACACTCCCGGACGACCCACGTTCGCGAGCGCGCAGGGAAAGTGCGTTTTCCAACACCCCCACCACCGTCGCCGGCCCCTCCCGGGGCTGCACCAACACCGCCGCGACCTCCCCGACCACCGCGACGCGCGCGCCCAGCGCCGTACCCCCGCGCGCAACCAGCGCGACGGCGGCGGCGCCCGGGTCGCGCCCGTCCTCGGTCCCGACCGCGACGACCCGCAACGGCCGCCCCGCGTCCAGCCCGAGCAACACGAGCGCCCGCGACCGGTCCTCCGCCGCCGCGCGCTCACCCAGCACCAACTCCACCAGCGCCGGGTCCGCCAAATGCGGCTGTACGACCTGCGGCGCCGGCCCTAGCACCCGCGCCGCGATGGCGAAGCGCTCCAGCACGAGATCGTCGAGTGGCCCCGGCTCGCCGTCCCGCTCGAGCCACACCTGCCCCGCGGTCTCACCCCCGAGCTCGGTCGCCACGACGCATGGTGCTGCCGGGGCCTTGCCGCCGAGTTTGCTCTCCGGGGCGGGGGTCTCGCGGTCGCGTGTGCCGGCGAGGCCAGTTGCGACGGGGCGTGGTGCTGAGAGCGCCTCGCCGCGCAGGTCAGTCGCCGGGGTGCGTGCTTCGGCGGGGGTCGCGCTGTCTCGCGTGCCGCCGAGGTCGGTTGCCCCGGGCTGAGGTTCGGCCGGTGTCCCGCCGTCGCGCGCGGGCTCGCTCGGCCGAGCCACCGCGCGCGCTTCCGTCCCGACCGCACGGGTGCCGTCGGGACGGAAGCGCAAGGGTGATTCGCCGCCGCGTTGGAGGCCGGCGACGCATTCGGCGAGGGAGGCCGTGGCGCGGACCAGGTCGGCGATCGTGGCGCGGTGGGCCACGAGCTCGTCGAAGTACGCGATCACCCGCACCGCGGCCTCGGCGTCGGAGTCGACGGCCGAGAGGCGCAACAGCAGCCCCTTCATGGGAGCCAGCCTAGCGCCGCCCGGCCGTCGCGCACAGGTGTCGCATGTGGACGGTCAGCGCAGCAGGTGCAGCTGGTCCCACGTGGGCACGTGCGGGGTGATCCGCAGCGTCAGCCCGGTCTCGGCGAGGGTCCGGTCGGCCTTGCGGGCGTTGCAGCTGCGCGCGGTGCCACCGCACGCGGCGACGGTGTTGAGCCAGCTGGTGCGCTCGCCGCCGCGGGACGTCGGGATGATGTGGTCGACCGTGGTCGCGTGGCGGCCGCAGTAC
This sequence comes from Amycolatopsis sp. NPDC005232, assembly GCF_040607795.1. Lineage (NCBI taxonomy): Bacteria > Bacillati > Actinomycetota > Actinomycetes > Pseudonocardiales > Pseudonocardiaceae > Amycolatopsis > Amycolatopsis sp. NPDC005232. Next base: position 194,676 of record NZ_JBEXHL010000011.1, read on the forward strand.
GCGCACGTGTGGCCGTCGCGCTGGAGCACGCCGCGGCGTGACCACCGGGGCGGGCCGGTATAGCGCCACTTCATCACCACGTAGCGCAGCAGCCGCACGACCTTCGGGCGGGGGAAGATGCCCAGGTCGGCGCCGTCGCTCTCGTGGACGACCGCGACGTGGCGCACGAGCATCCGGATCGCGTGGGGGACGGAGACGGTGTGCAGGGGCTCGTAGCCGGCGTTGAGGACCAGGACACCCATGGCGACGGGCACCTCCTTTTCGGTTTTCGCTCGGGTGGAGACCGCGACCGGAGTTGAACCGGTTTGACCCGCTTTGCAAGCGGTTCCCTGGCCGTTCGGGCACGTGGTCGGAGAGGGGGATCGGAAATCGGGGTCGGAAAATGGCGCCGGAAATGTCACGAAAAAGTCACGGAAAACGAAAAAGCCGCCCTGATCGGTCTCCCGACGGGCGGCTCCGTGCTGCGACGCGTTCTGGGCGCGTCACGGCGTGGAGCCTGGTGTCTCGGCAGCGTAAGGCAGGCGCCGAGCATCGCCCGCGATGCCGAAGCACCCCGGACAAGCCTTGCGCTCTTCGCCGCCGAACATTCTCGTCACTCCTCGGTTGGTGGTGTACCACCACATCATGACCGACCTCGCGCGACGGCGTCAACGGTGATAATTCGCCCGGCGAACGACCTCGCCGGCCCCCGAAAATGTTTCGCGGGGCCGTCCACGCGTCCACAGTGGACGGGACGGCCCCGCACCTCCCCGGTCGGCGGGTGCTCGCCACCCGACGGCCGGAGGGAACCTACTTGCAGCGCTTGCCACCCTCGACCGACGGCCACCACGTGCCCAGGGGCGGCGCCGGCGTCTTGGCCCAGGTGATCTTCGCGCACTTGCCCTCGCTGCGGGCCTTCTTCGCGGTCACGACCAGCGCCGCGATGGCGACGCCGCACGCGAGGTTGCCCGGCGTCGGGATGTTCTTGCAGACGCGGATCGCGGGCGCGCCCTCGGAGATCAGCTTCGTGGCGCTCTTGCTGAACACCCAGCTGCACGCGAAGAACCCGCAGTCGAGATCTTTGACGGCGGGCGCCGCGGACGTGGGGGCCGGCGCGACGAGCAGGCTCGCGGCCACCAGTGGCGCCGCCAGCAGAGCGGCCCGGAGATTCCTCATGAAACGCCCCTTCCTGATCGCGTTTGTCCGAAATGGAGCATCCCGCGCGTAGGCGCCGATGTCTGCCCCTGCAAGGTTCTTACGCCCGAAGGGGTGACCGTCCACTGTGGCGGTTTCAGCGGGCCCGGTAGAGCTCGCTCAGCAGCGCCACCGCCGCGTGTGTGGCCGGATGGGGGTCGTGGCCGTGCCAGATCAGCCGTACCGGAACGGGGGCCGCGTCACGCACGCGGCGGTAGGCGATGCCGTCGCGGCGGTACTGGGTCACCGTGGAATGCGGTGTGACGCCGACGCAGCGGCCGGTGGCGATGGCGGCCAGCCAGTCGTCGATTTCGTGAGTGGGCTCCACACGCGGGCGCTCCGCCTCCGGCCACAGGTCGGTGGTCGTGGTGCCGGTGCGGCGGTCGATCACCAGGACGCGCGGGCTGAGATCGGCGAGCGTGACGGTGCGGCGGCGCGCGAGCGGGTCGTCGGTGGCCATGGCGCAGTAGCGGGCCTCGTGGCCGACGATCGCGTGCGCGTACTTGCGGGTGTCCACGACGGTGCGCACGACGGCGAGGTCGCACAGCCCTTCGGCCAGACCGCCCGTGGCGGTGTTGGTGCGGACCAGCAGCAGCTCGATGTCGGGGTGGCGATCGGCCCAGCGGCGCTGGAACTCGGCCGTGTGGCGGCCCATCGCGGACCACGCGTGGCCGACGCGCAGCCGGGTGTGCCCCGTCGTGGCCTCGCGCACGAGTTCTTCGGCCTCGGCCAGCAGGTGCCGGGCGCGGGCGAGCACCTGCACACCGGCCGTCGTCGGGGTGACGCTGCGGCTCGTGCGGTGGAGAAGTCGCACGCCGAGCGCGGATTCCAACGAAAGAAGTGTGCGCGACACCGCTGCTTGGGAGACTCCGAGCTCGATCGCCGCGTCCGTGAACGTTCCCGTGTCCACGATCGCCACCAGGCACCGCAGGTGCCGCAGCTCCAGATCCATGACTCCAGCGTATGCATGCCGCGATGAATGCATTTTGCGCATGCACGGCCGTGCCGCAGGCTCGCCGGCATGACCCAGGACAATCGCACCGGCGTGGCGTTGATGTTCGGCGGCGCGACCGCGAACCAGCTCGGCGCGGCCACCGCGGCGCTGGCGTTCCCCGTGCTCGGGCCCGCCGGCGTGGTGGCCGTGCGCCAGTGGGTGGCCGCCGTGCTGCTGCTCGCCGTGGGACGCCCGCGGCTGCGGTCGTTCACCGCCCGCCAGTGGCGCCCGGTCCTCGCGCTCGCGGCGGTGTTCGCGACGATGAACCTCTCGCTCTACTCCGCCATCGACCGGATCGGGCTCGGGCTGGCCGTGACGCTGGAGTTCCTCGGCCCTCTCGCCGTCGCGCTGGCCGGCTCGCGTCGCCGAACGGACCTGGCCTGTGCGATTGCTGCCGCCACGGCTGTCGGAATACTCACGCGGCCGCGGCCCAGCACCGACTACCTCGGCGTCGCACTCGCGCTGGTCGCGGCCACGTGCTGGGCCTGCTACATCCTGCTCAACCGCACCGTCGGCCGCCGGCTGCCCGGCGTGCAGGGCTCCGCCGCGGCGGCGGGCGTGTCCGGCCTGCTGTACCTGCCCGTCGGGATCGTGGTGTTTTTCCACCACCGCCCCACACCGGCGGCACTCGGTGCGGCGCTCGCTGCCGGGGTGCTGTCCTCGGCGCTGCCGTTCCTCGCCGACGTGCTGGCGCTGCGGCGAGTCCCGACTCGGTTCTTCGGGGTCTTCATGAGCGTGAACCCGGTCCTGGCCGCGCTCGTGGGCGAAGTGGTGCTCGACCAGCGGCTCGACGCCCCGGCATGGGCGGCGATCGCGGTGATCGTGGCGGCCAACACGGCGGCGGCGTGTCGGGTGAAGGGCGCGAACTCGGGCGCCGTACCGTCGATGCAGGAGGTGGCGGATGGTGCGGATGTCGGACCGCGCGTGGCCGTCGACGGTGATCCCGAGCGACGAGCACGAACGCGCGCAGGCGACCGGTGTCCTGTTCCGGCGCATGGGCTGGGTGACGGAGACGCTGACGCGTGACGAGCGCGAGGACGTCGAGCGCCAGCTCGAGTTCTGGTACAGCAGCGGCTACTGCCCCGACGCGCTGCTGATCGCACTCAGCACCCTGCCCGACGGCACGCGCCAGCGCCCCCGCCACTCCGCCGAACGTCCCGGCGGCTTCCTGCGCTCGCGGCTGGAGGGCTGGTTCAACGACGCGGCGCAGGCCGCGATGACCGAGGTCCATGAGCCGCCGCGGCGCGGGCAGTCGTTCGAGGCGTGGTTCGAGAACAACCGCCGCCAAGCCGCGGCTGAGGGCACGGGCCGCCGGCGCCCGCGAGTCACCGAGGCGGGGCAGAGCGCGCGTGATGAAGCTCGAACATTCGCGGCGTCCCGGCGCAAAGATCCGCTCGCGCGCCTGCGCGAAAGTGAACAACGCCGGGCCGCGGCGCTCGACAGCCTGCGCGTGGAGGGTGCCGCCGCACCTGTGATCCCGGCTTCCCCGCAGGAGACGCGCTCGACCCCGCGGATGGTGGCGTCGTTCGCGGCCCGCCAGTCCGTGGCGGCGAGGTCACCTCAGGTGGTGCGAATCGTCCAAAGGTTGCGCGAAGAGAAACGCGGACCGTCGCCGGCCGAACTCGCCGTGCTGCGCAACGCCGTCCGCGACGCCCACCACAACGCCGGCCTCGGCACCCTCGAAGCGGCGAGCGCGCAGATCGGCGACGACACCTCGGCGCTCACCCCGGAGGGGTTGCGCGTGTTGTCGTTTCTCGACCACGCGGACGAGAGCAAGTTGCCGGTGGAGGCGATGATCCGCCTGCTCACCCTGACCGTCGACGAGACGGCGACTCCCGAGACCGCAACTCCCGAGACGGCCACCCCGGGGACCGCCGCTCCAGAGCCAAACCCGGAGCAGGACTAAGCCCGCGCCGCACACTCCGCGCACAGGCCCCACCACGTGACCTCGGCCTCGTCGATCGTGAACCCGGGCGCCGACGACGGGTGCAGGCACGGCGCCGAGCCCTCGGCGCACGGCACGTCCTCGATCCGGCCACAACCGCGGCACACCAGGTGGTGGTGGTCGTCGTGCCGGTCGAGCTCGAAGCGCGCGGGCGAGCCGGCCGGTTCGAGCGTGCGCAGCAGACCGACGCCGACGAGGTCGTCCAGCACGTTGTAGAGCCCTTGCCGCGACAGCCCGCCGGTGCCGGCCTCGACGGCCGCCGCGATCTCGGCGGCCGTGGTGTGCGGGTGGTCGCGCACGGCACCGAGCACCGCCCGGCGCTGGGCCGTGTTCCGCAGTCCCCTCCGCTTCAGCTGGACCGCGAAGTCATCCATGACCCGATGGTAACTTCGCACCACTCGGTGACACCGATCGAGGGACCCGGGTCACACCTGACCCCGAACGGCCTGCTCAGGCCCCGTCCTCGTCGCCGACGCCGAACGACTGGCGCCGCCGCGCGATGGCCCGCAGGTCCGCTTCGATCTCGCCGGCGCTGCGGCGCAGCGGTTCGAGCAGCTGCCCGCGCATCTCTTCTTTCGAACGCCGGGTGGAGTGCATCGAGACGTTCAGCGACGCGTACACCTGCCCGTCCTCGTGCCGCAGCGGCACGGCGATCGAGCGCAGGCCCAGGTCGAGCTCTTGGTCGACCAGCGCGTAGTCGTCGGCGCGCACGCGGTCGAGGATCGCGCCCAGCTTCGCCGGGTCCTTCACCGTGCGCGGCGTGAACGGCTGCAGCTCGACGCGCTTCAGGTACTCCGCACGCCACTCTTCGGGCTGGAACGCGAGCAGCACGCGCCCCATCGACGACGGGTGCGCCGGGATCCGGCTGCCGATCGTCACGTTGAGCGCCATGATCCGCCGCGCGGGCGTGCGGACCAGTCCGACGTAGACGATCTCGTCGTCCTCGAGCACGCACAGCGCCGCCGAGTCGTCGACCTCCGCCACCAGCTTGTCGAGGTGCGGCCGCGCGACCTCCGCGAGGCCCTGGCTCGACAGGAACGCGTTGCCGAGCTCGAGGATCCGCGGCCGCAGCCAGAACCGCTTGCCGTCGGTGTGCACGTAGCCGACCTCGGCGAGCGTGAGCAGGAAGCGCCGCGCGGCCGCGCGCGTGACGCCGGCGAGCTCGGCCACCTCGGTCAGCGTGAGCTCCGGCCCGTGCCCGTCGAACGCGCGGATCACGGCCAAGCCGCGTTCGAACGACTGGACCAGGTCGCCCTTGCTGATCGGGCCCGGTTTGTCGGCCACTGCCGGTCACCTCCTGAATCTGCTTCGACCCGAAACTCTCGCACGGTCCAGGCCACCGCCGCCGTCCGCCTCGATTCTTGACAGTCCGACGGCGGCGAGGCATGGTTTGTGCGAGCTACGGAAACTTGTTCGACCTCCGCACAAACTAGAGCACACTCAGAGACGACCCGTAAAGGGGTGTCCGTGGATCCGACGACAGAGACGTCGCTCCGGACGGCCGGGGCCTGCCGACCACAGGCGGCCCGGCCGTGAGCGCCGGTCTGCGCGCGCTCTTCGGCCCGCGCTCGGTCGCCGTCGTCGGTGCGCGCGAAGCCGAGGGCAACCGCGGCGGCACGGCCGTGCGGTTCCTGCGCAAGTTCGGTTACGCGGGCGAGGTCTTCCCGGTTCATCCCTCGGGCGAGCCGGTGGCCGGGTACGCCGGCTACCGCGGCCTGGCCGACCTGCCGTGCGCGCCGGACCTGGCGATCGTCGGGGTCGGGGCCGCGCGTGTGCCGGACCTGGTGCCGCAGCTGGCCGAGGCCGGCGTCGCCGCGGCGATCCTGTGGGCGGGCGGCTTCGCCGAAACCGGGAACGCGGGCTTGCAGGAGCAGGTCACCGAGCGGGCACGCGCCGCCGGGATCCGGCTGCTCGGCCCCAACTGCCTGGGCGTGGTGAACACCGCCCTCGGTTTCACCGGCACGTTCGCCTCGTGGCTGTCCGGTGTGGACACACTGTTGCCGGGACGGATCGGGATGGTGAGCCAGAGCGGGGGCCTCGCCGCGTCGGCGCACTCGTGGGCGCAGGCGGCGGGCACCGGCTTCGGGCACATGATCAGCACGGGCAACGAGGCTGACGTCGGCGCCGTCGAGGCGCTCGCGTACCTGGTCGACGACCCCGGGACCGCGGTGCTCGCGTGTTACCTCGAAGGTCTCACCGACGGCGCAGGGCTGGTCTCGGTTCTGCGGGCCGCGCGGCGTGCAGGCAAACCCGTGGTGGTGCTCAAGGGCGGACGCTCCGCGGTGAGTGCGCAGGCGATCGCCGCGCACACCGGAGCACTCGCGGGGCAGGCGCGGATCTGGGACGCGGTGCTGGAGCAAGAAGGCGCTGTGCGGGTGACCTCGGCGCAGGAGCTCGTGGAAGTCACGTCGTTCCTCGCCGCCCAAGCCGATCGGCCGCTGCCGGGGCGCCGGGTCGTCGTGGTGAGTCACGGTGGCGGGCAAGGGATCGTGGCCGCGGACCTCTGTTACGACGCCGGGCTCGAGGTGCCGCTGCTGAGCACGGCGACGCGCCGGCTGCTGGCGCCGTTGCTGCCGTCGATCGCGTCGAACCGCAACCCGATCGACCTGACGCCGGAGGCGTTCACGCGGACGGAGTGGCGGAAGACGTTCCCGGAAGCGTTGCGGCTACTGGCTTCCTGTGGCGAGGCCGATGTGGTCCTGGTGCAGCTGGGTGCGATGAGCGCGGCGGCGGGGGAGGAGCTGGCGCTCGCGCTGTGCGAGGCGCACGACACCGGACCCGCGACGCTCGCAGTGCACTGCAAGGGTTTTCCGCCGACGGCCGAGGCGTTGCTGAAGGCCGAGGGGATCCACGTGTTCGCCGAGCAGGCCTCGGCGACCGTCACGTTGGGGCGAGTGGCCGCCGCGGCGCGCGACGTCGGCGCCGAGTCCGCAAGGCTTGTCGCCGACGCGGTGCGGCACAGGCCACGCGGTGTTCCGCACGCGGTCGACGGGCAGGTGTTCCCCGAGCACGAGGTGCACCGGTTGCTGGCCGAAGCCGGGCTGCGTACTCCGCGAGGTGTCGTCGCGCCGTCGGCAGAAGATGCCGTGGCGGCGGCGCGGGACATCGGGTTTCCGGTGGTGCTCAAGGTAGTGTCGCCGGAGGTCACGCATCGCGCCGACGCCGGGCTCGTCCGGTTGGGACTGTCCGATGAGGACGCCGTCCGGAAGGCGCACGACGAGTTCACGGCCGCGATCGCGCGGCTGGGCCTGACCGGTGCGTCCTGTTTCGTTCAGGAACAGGCGGAGTCCGGAACCGAACTTTTCGTGTCCGTGTTCCGAGATCCCGTGTTCGGGCTCGTCGTGTCCTGTGGTGCGGGTGGTGTGCTCGCCGAGCTGCTCGACGACGTCGCGTTCGCCACCGTGCCGCTCGACGAGCGGAAAGCGTTGCGGCTGCTGGAGAAACTCCGGTTCACACGACATCCGAAGGGGCTCGACCTCACCGTGGCCGGCAAGCCGGCGGCGGAGTTCCTGGTGGCGTTCGCGGAGTTCGCCCGGGGCCTGCCTTGGGCCCGGTTCGTGCTCGAGCTCAACCCCGTCTCCGTCACCGCGGCCGGCGCGATCGCGCTCGACGGTCTGCTGATCGTGGAGCGTTCTTCGTTGGTGTGAGCGAAAAGCCACATCGGGTGCGCCAGATGTTCGTTTCACAACAGAGATCTGTTCGAATATTGACACCGCTGCAACGCGCGCTTAACGTCGCAACCACTTCCCCGCACTTCACGGCCGCGAGTCCGCGGCTCTCCCCGGACAGGTTGGAGCACCAGTGGCGAAGGCAGACGCGATCCCGGACTACGACGACCTCCCTACCAAGGGCGGGTTGCCGTGTTCCTGGGGGCTGTGGGGCCCGGACGACAAGCTGGGCTGCCTCAACCTGATCACCGAGGAGCACGCGGCCGAAGCGGCCCGGGGCGTGCGGCGTGGCGCGGTGTTCTCGCTCAACTGGCGGATGGACCTGCCGAGCCCGGCTTTCTTCGGCCGGCCCAACCTGCGCCACGAGATCGTGAAGTCGACCACCTCCACCTCGCTCAACGACGTGCTCCACGACTGGAACACCCAGGCTTCGTCGCAGTGGGACGGATTCCGGCACGTGGAGCGCGTCGGGTTCGGCAACTACAACGGGATCCCGAGCGAGGAGCACGGCGTCCACGTGTGGGCCGAGCGCGGGATCTTCGGCCACGCGGTGCTCGCCGACGTCGGCCGCTACCGCGAGCAGGTGGGCCGGCCGCTGGACTACCGCACGTCCGACCCGATCGAGGTGGCCGACCTCGTGGGCGCGCTGGAGAGCCAGCAGGTGGAAGTCCACAGTGGAGACATCCTGCTGGTGCGTACCGGCTGGACGGAGTGGTACGAAAGCCTCACCGCGGACGAACGCGCCGGGATCGCCCCGATCCCGGCTCTGCGCACGCCCGGGCTGCGTCCGGTCGAGGACATGGTCCGCACGCTGTGGAACCGGCGCCTCGCCGCCGTCGCGGCGGACAACCCGGCGCTCGAGATCTGGCCGCCGGGCGCGCTGCTCGAACCCGGCGAAGAAGCCGAGGCCATCAAAGCGGATCCCGCCCGGCGCCACGAGATGATGCTGCACCCGCGGCTGATCCCCATGCTGGGCATGCCGATCGGCGAGATGTGGGACCTCGCCCGGCTCGCCGAGGACTGCGCGCGCGACCGGGTCTATCGGTTCCTGCTCGCGTCGGCCCCCATCAACCTCCTCCACGGCGCGGCCTCCCCGGCCAACGCCCTGGCCGTCAAGTGACCCCGCTGCAGACTGACGAGGACGAAGCGATGACGCTCTCCCAGACCACAGACACCCTGCCCGCGCGGATCGTCGTGGACGACCTGACCGTGACGATGCAGCTCAAGGACCGCAGCTTCGACGCGGTGCAGAACGCTTCGTTCACGATCGAACCTGGGCAGACGCTCGCCATCGTCGGCCCGTCGGGCTGCGGGAAGACGACGCTGCTCAACGTGCTGGGCGGTTTCACCGGTGCCACTACGGGCGAGGCCCTGATCGACGGCGCGCCCGTCGGTGCTCCCGACGAGCACCGGGCCACCGTGTTCCAGGCCGACGCGGTGTTCCCTTGGCTCACCGTGCGCGGCAACCTCGAGTACGGCCCGCGCATCCGCCACGCACAGGACGCGGCGTCGAAGGCTCGCACCGAACACTTCCTGCAGGTGCTCGGGCTCGAGGCGTTCGCCGACGAGTTCCCGAAGGTGCTCTCCGGTGGCATGCGCAAGCGAGTGGACATCGGGCGTGCGTATGTGAACAACCCGCGCACCATCCTGCTCGATGAGCCGTTCGGCGCGCTCGACGAGATCACCAAGGAACAGCTGCAGGACGAGCTCGTGAACCTCAGTGTGAGCGACCCCAAGACGCTGGTGTTCATCACCCACGACATCGAGGAAGCGATCTTCGTGGGCGACATGGTGGCGGTGATGACCCCGCGGCCGGGGCGCATCCGCAAGATCATCGACGTGCCGTTCGCCCGGCCGCGCCCCGAGAACGTCCGCATGGAACCCGCCTTCCAGGAGCTGCGCCGCGAGATCCAGTCGCTGCTGCGCAACGAGTGAACCCGCCGTCCCCGCCCGCCGAACACTGCCCGCCGAACAAGGCCGTTCGAGAGTGAGAATCCCATGACCCAGCTCGACACGCCGCCGGTGCGGACCGCGCGGCCGTCCGCACGGCCGCGCCGCCGCCTGGATCTGCGCATCCTCAGCGTGCTCGCCGTCGTGGTCGTGCTCGCCGCGTGGTACCTGCTCACCGACCTGCTGAAGGTCGTGCCCGACCTGTACTTCCCGTCGATCGCGTCCACGATCGAGGCGGGCAAGACGCTCGGGAGCAACCTCGCCCTGGACTTCGGGTCCACCGCGTACCGCATGCTCTTCGGCTGGGTGATCGGGTGCGCCCTCGGCGTGCTCGCCGGCCTGATCATGGCGCGCAGCCGCATCGCGTACTTCTCGGTCAACCCGCTGATCGAGATCATCCGGCCGGTGCCGCCGATCGCGCTGATCCCGTTCACGATCCTGTGGTTCGGGCTCACCGACACCCAGCGCATCGCCCTGGCCGCGCTGCCGTGTTTCATGACGCTCGCCGTGACCACGATGGAGTCGGCGAAAAACGTGAACCCGCTGTTCGTGCGGGCCGCGCAGTCGCTGGGCGCCTCGCCCAACCAGATCTACCGCACGGTGGTGCTGCGCGCGATCCTGCCGAACCTCGTGGCGTCGCTGCGGATCGCGGCCGCGCTGGCGTGGGCCGTGGTGGTGTCGGCCGAGTACCTGGGCGCGCAGAACGGCATCGGCTACCTGATCCTGCAGGCGAGCAACTCGCTCAACACGTCGGTGGTCCTCATCGGCACGGCGACCGTGACCATCGGCGCGTTCGTTTTCGATCAGATCCTTCGCCTGGTGACGAAGTTCCTCACCCGCTGGGTCGACCGGATGTCCTGATCCGCTCACCCCTCTTTCGTTCCCCACCGAATTCCGTCAGAAAGCGAACACCCGATGAGGATCAGCAAACGTCTCCGCCTCGGCGGTCTCCTGGTCGCAGCCGGGCTGCTGGCGAGCGCTCTGACCGCGTGCGCCGGCTCCAGCAGCGAAGGCGCGCCGATCGAAGGCTGCGCGAAGACCACCAACATCCAGATCGCGACCACGCCGTACCAGGACTCGCTGATCATGAGCCTGGGCAACCAGCTCGGGTGGTACAAGCAGGCCTGCCTGAACGTGACGTTCCAGAACGTGGCGCTCACGAACATCTCGAAGATCGTCGCGAGCGGACACGGCGCGCCGGTGGGCTGGCGCACGTCGTCGGAGATCAACCAGGCACAGCACCTCGACTCCGACCTGATCTACCTGTACCCGTGGGACATCTGCAGCAGCTGCTCGGCGCTCATGGCCCGGCCGGGCACCGGGCTGAAGAGCTACACCGAGTTCAAGAACTCCGGCATGAGCCGGGAAGCCGCCATCGCCGCGGTGATCAACGAGCTGCACGGCAAGTCGATCGTCACGACGCTCAAGAACAGCCGCGCCGAGGTGATCCAGAGCGCGATCCAGTCGCAGGGCAAGCCGCTGGACTGGGCGAGCTACGTGGACCTCGACCCGGCGAGCGGGTACACCGCGTTCCTCTCGGGCACGGGCGACACCTACATCGCCGGCCTGCCGCAGCAGCAACCGTTGGCGGACAAGGGGTACAAGAACCTACTGACCGGCGCGGAGCTCTCCCCGCCGCCGCTCAACGGGTTCCTCACCACCAAGACGTACTGGAACGAGAACAAGGACGCGCTGCTCTCGCTCATCCACGTCACGTTCATGGCCATCCGCTACACCGACGCCAACCGCGACGCCGTGGCCAAGTACGTGTCCGACACTTACAACAAGCAGACCGGCAGCACGCTCACGGTCGCGGACTTCAACCGCTACTGGCAGAACCTCGAGACGTATCCGACCAACGCGGGTGACGCCCAGAAGAAGATGTTCACGCCCGGCGCCCCCGCGTACTGGCGGACGATCTGGGACGAGGACAACAACTACTTCCACACGATCACCCACATTATCCCGGAACCGGCGCCGGCGTCGGCGTTCCTGGGCGAAGAGGTGCAGAAGGCCTACGTCGCCAAGTACGGAGCGGACGAAACGGGGTGGACGAAGCCGACCGGGAATCTGTGACAAAGGGGACAGAGTTTGTCGCCGCGTGAATGCGCGGCCGGGGGTTCGATCGAAGACGCTCGAGAGCTCCAAGAAGGGTGCACCATGTCCACACGTCGGAGATTCGCCGCCGTGGCGCTGGCTGCCGTCAGCCTCTGCGCCGCGCTGACCGCCTGCCGGGGAACCGACAGCGCGTCCGGCCCGGCCATCCAGGGCTGTGCGAAAACCACCAATATCCAGATCGCGACCACGCCGTACCAGGACTCGCTGGTGATGAGCCTGGGCGACGCATTGGGCTGGTACAAGAAGGAATGCCTCAACGTGACGTTCCAGAACGTCGCGTTCACCAACATCGCGAAGATCGTGGCCAGCGGAAAGGGTGCACCCGTCGGGTGGCGCACGGCGTCGGAGATCAACCAGGGCTACCACCTCGACAACGACCTGGCCTACCTCTACCCGTGGGACATCTTCAGCAACGGCTTCGCGCTGATGGGCCGGCCGGGCTCGGACCTCAAGACCTACGACGAGTTCGTGAAGGAAGGCAAGAGCTCGAAGGACGCGATCACCGCGGTGATCGACGAGATCCACGGCAAGTCGGTGATCACGACGCTGAACAACAGCCGCGCCGAGGTGATCCAGACGGCGCTGCAGGCCCAGGGCAAGGCGCTGGACTGGGTCAAGTACACGGACCTCGACCCGGCGAGCGGGCTCACGGCCTACCTGCGCGGTGACGGCGACACCTACATCGCCGGCATCCCGCAGCGCCAGACGCTGTCGGACCGCGGGTACAAGGTGCTGCTGGCCGGCACGAACCTGTCGCCGCCGCCGGTCAACGGCTACATCACCACCAAGTCCTACTGGAACGCCAACCAGGACGCGCTGCTGAAGCTGATCCACGTGACCTACGAGGCGATCCGCTACACCAACGCGAACCTCGACCAGGTCGCCGCGTACATCTCGAAGACCTACAACAAGCAGACCGGCTCCACGCTCACGGTCGACAACTTCAAGGCGTACTGGCAGAAACTCGAGACGTACCCGGTGAACGCGGGGGAGACGAAGGCGCAGATCTTCACTCCGGGCGGGGTCGCGTACTGGAAGGCGACCTGGGACCAGGACAACCGGTACTTCTTCGACGACATCCACTCGATCCCCGGCCCGGCCCCCTACGACGGCTACCTCGGCGAGACCGTGCTGAACGCCTACATCGCCAAGTACGGCACCGACGAGAAGGGCTGGGACCAGCCGACGGGGAGCCTTTCGTGAAGGGCTTCGAAGCGATCCCGGAACTGTTGCGCCGTGGGGGCACCACGACCGTGTTCAGCATGGTCGGCAACACCAACGTGCCCTGGATCGGACACGGGTTGAAAACCGGCGCACTTCGCCTGGTGAAAACCCGACACGAGGAAACGGCCGTGAACGCGGCCGAGGGGTACAGCCGCAGCCGCGGTGAGATCCCGGTCTGCAGCGTGACGCAGGGGCCGGGCTTCGCCAACGCGCTCAACGGGCTGATCTCGGCGACACGTACGCACGTCCCGATGTTGTTCGTCGTCGGCGAGTCGCCGGCGACGAAGGTGAAGACCACGATGAACATCGACCAGCGTGCGTTGTCTGACCTCGCCGGGGCGGGTTTCCACCACGTCGCGGAGGTTTCGCAACTGGCCGGGCGGTTCGGCGCGGCGCTGGCGGCGGCCCGGTGGAACGGCTGCCCGCAGGTCGTGAGCATCGCCGACGGAGTGCTGACGGCGGAGGTCGAGCTGCCGGCGGACGAACGTGGCGAGGTCACGGCCGCGGTTGCGGACCCGGCCGCAGTCGCGTCCACTGTGGATCTCCTGGCTTCGGCGCGGCGGCCGCTCATCCTCGCCGGGCAGGGTGCCTTGCTCGCCGGCTGCGAGGCCGAGCTGGCCGAGCTGGCCACGCTCACCGGGGCGCAGACGGGGACCACGTTGCGGGCCAACTGGTTCTTCGCCGGCCGCGAGGGCAACCTCGGCCTCTGCGGCAACTGGGCGCCCGCGCTGGTGCGCAAGGCACTGGCCGAGGTGGACGTGGTGTTCGCGGTCGGGGCGTCACTGAACACGTGGACGACGGGCGACCGGCAGGTGTTCCCGGCGGCGCGGTTCGTGCGGTGCGACGTGGACCCCGCGACGGTGCCGGCGGGCGCGGACCCGGAGGTCTCGCTGTTCGGTGACGCCAAAACGGTGGTGCGCGCGGTGCTCGACGCCTGGCGGGCGCGCGGGTTCACCGAGCCGAAGCCCGTGGTGGCGCGGCCGACGGTGGCGGAGGTGCAGGAGTCGGTGCGGGCGGTCGACGTCGGCCACGACCCGGCACGCGGGCTGGACCTGCGAGAGGTGTTCACGGCGTTCGACGAGCACCTGCCGGCCGGGCGCGTGGTGGTGACCGATGCCGGACGCAGCCTGAAGACGTTGCCGACACTGGTGCGTGCGGAATCGGCCAGGCAATGGTTGATCGGCAACAGTTTCGGTTCGATCGGGCGCGGTCTCGGCATCGCGATCGGCGCGGCCGCCGCGCGGCCGGCCGACCCGGTGGTGCTGTTCTGCGGCGACGGCGGCTTCATGATGGCCGCCCAGGACCTCGACGCGGTGCGGCTCAACGGGCTGAGCCTCACCGTCGTGGTCACCAACGACGAGCAGCTCGGTGCCGAGGCCAAGTACATCGACCAGTACGACCTGCCGGCCGAGATGATCCGCCAGACCCTGCCCGATGTCGCGCACCTCGCCGCGGCGTTCGGCGGGACCGGGCGCGTGGTGCGCACCCGGGAGGAGCTGGCCGAGGCGGCGGCCGACTCCCGGCCGGGGCTCACGCTGCTGGACGTGCGCATCGATCCCGTCATCGATTGTGCGGCCGCGTTGAAGTAGCCACACCCGGGCGGGGCGCCCTGGGCGAAAACCGCCCCACGATGTTGTTTTTCGAACATCACACTGTGCGAAGAGTGACGAAATCAGGAAGGAGGCCGGATGAAAGCCCCGCACACGGCTGCGGCCCGCCTGGCGAACCCGGATGGCTCCTTCACGATGGTGTCGGTCGACCACCGCGAATCGCTGCGGACGCTCATGGCCGCAGGCGCCCCCGTGGGCACCGTGTCCGACGAGCGCCTGCGCCGGTTCAAGGCCGAGGCCGTGGCCGCGCTGGCGCCCCACGCGTCGGCGGTCCTGGTCGACAGCCGTTACGGACTGGCCAACGGGCCGCGCGCCGGCATCCCGGCGGGCACGCGGTTCGTGCTCGCCGTCGACCGGCTCGTGCAGGAGCGCGGCGGCCCGGTCACCCGTGGTGAGCTGGCCGGGGAGGCCACTCCGGCCTTCCTGAGCCGCACCGGCCCTGACGCCATCAAGCTGCTCGTGCTCTTCCGCCCCGGGCACCCCGACCCGCAACGCGACGACACCGTAGCCCGTTTCCTCGACCTCGGCCGGCGCTGCGGGGTGCCGACCCTGCTCGAAGGCATGGTGCGCTGCGAACCCGCGCAGCGCGACGAAGCCATCCACGAAGCGGCCACCACCCTCTGCGCCGCCGGCCCGGACCTCTACAAAGCCGAAATCCCCGGCTACCGCAAGGGTGACGTCTCGGACGTCGCCGGGCTTTCCACCCGGCTGACCGAAGAGCTCACCGTGCCGTGGGTCGTCCTCTCCAGTGGCATCGACCCCGCCGACTACCCGGCCGCCGTCCTCGAAGCCTGCCGCGGCGGCGCGGCGGGGTTCCTCGCCGGCCGGGCGATCTGGCACGACGTCGTCGCCGAAAACCCGCCTGGCCCGGGCCTGCGCGCGACGGCCGCGCCCAGGCTCGCCACGCTGGCGAAAGCCGTGCGCGAGGCGGTGAGCGCCCGATGACCACCTCGTCCCGCCCGACACGCGACCGCCGCGGCCGCATCATGGAGATCGTCGAGGAGCAGGGCTACTGCACCACGGCCGAGCTGTCGCGTGAGTTCGACGTCTCGGACATGACGATCCGCCGCGACGTCCAGAAGCTCGTGGCCGACGGCCGCCTCCGCAGTGTCCACGGTGGAGTGACCGCCCTGCCGCAGACCGCGTTGGCGGGCACCGACTTCCGGTCCCGCGTCGAACGCATGCGCTCGACCAAGGACGCCATCGCCGAGTTCGCCGCCCGCGACCTGCCCGACGTCGGCGCGGTCGCCCTCGACGCCGGCACCACCACCCTGGCGCTCGCGCTCGCCATCCCGCCCGAGGCCCGCCTGCACGTGGTCACGCCTTCGCTCGCGGTAGCCAACACGTTGCTGGCGCACGAGTACGTGGAGATCGTGTGCCTCGGCGGTTCCCTGCACCACCAGACGCAGTCGTTCGCCGGCCCCGCGACGCTGGCCGCGATCGCGGAGCTGCGCCTGCGCCGCCTCTACCTCGCCGCCAGCGGTGTCAACGCCGACGGCGTGTACTGCGGCAACCACTTCGACGCCATGACCAAACGGGCGCTCGTGGACGTCGCCGACGAAGTGGTGCTGCTGGCCGATTCCAGCAAGTTCTCGATCTCGGCGATGGTGCGTGCCTGCACCCTCGACGACGTGGACCGGATCGTCACCGACGACGGCATCCCGGACCCCGATCACGAAGCACTCCTCGCCCACGGGGTCGAGGTCTCGATCGTCTCCCGGGCGGAAGCCCAGGGGGACAAGGAGGAAGCATGACTTCCGCGAGGAAGCGCCAACACGACATCGCCGTCATCGCGGGTGACGGCATCGGCCTCGAGGTGGTGCCCGCCGCGCTGCGGTGCCTCGAGCTCGTCGCGAAGCGGCACGATTTCACGCTCAACCTCACCGAATACCCGTGGGGTTCGGCGTACTTCCGGGCGAACGGCGCGATGATGCCCACGACCGGGCTCGACGAGCTCGCGAAGCACGACGCGATCTTCCTCGGCGCCGTCGGCGATCCGGAGATCCCCGACGTGGAAACGCTGTGGGGCCTGCTGATCCCCATCCGCCGCACGTTCGACCAGTACATCAACCTCCGTCCGGTTCGGACACTCCCGGGCATCCCGCCGCGGGTCGTCGGCGCGGGCGACGTGGACCTGGTGATCGTGCGGGAGAACGTCGAGGGTGAGTACTCGGCCGTCGGCGGGCGGATCTACGTCGGCGAGCCGCACGAGGCGGCCATGCAGGAAGCCGTGTTCACCCGCCGCGGCGTGGCCCGGGCCGCGCGGTTCGCGGCCGAGCTGGCCACGACCCGGCACAACCGGCTGACGTCCGCGACGAAGTCCAATGGGATCGTGCACACGATGCCGTTCTGGGACGAGGTCGTGGCCGACACGCTCGCCGACTATCCGGGCGTGAGCGTGGACAAGGTGCTCATCGACGCGCTGGCCGCGAAGCTGGTGCTCGACCCGGCGGGCTTCGACGTGATCGTGGCGTCGAACCTGTTCGGCGACATCCTGTCCGACCTGGCCGGTGCGATCGCCGGCTCGATCGGCGTGGCTCCCAGCGGGAACCTGAACCCGGAGAAGAAACACCCGTCGATGTTCGAACCCGTCCACGGTTCGGCACCGGACATCGCGGGCCAGGGCGTGGCGAACCCCGTCGGGCAGCTGTGGGCCGGCGTGATGATGCTCGAACACCTCGGTGAGCCGGCCGCCGCGGCGGAGCTCATGGCCGCGTTCGAAGCGTGCCTCGCCGAGGGCCTGCGCACCCGCGACCTCGGGGGCACCGCGTCCACCGCGGAGTTCACCGACGGCGTCGCCGCGCGGTTGCAGGCATGACCACCACCAGGGGAGAAGAGGGGACGATCGTGCGTTCACAAGATTTGTTCATCAACGGACAGCGCGTGTCACGCGAAGCAACAGCCGAGGTTCGCAGCCCGTGGGACGGGCAGCTCGTCGGCACCTACGCCATGGGCGGCACCGAAGACGCCACCGCCGCCGTGACCGCCGCGCACCACGCGCTGGCCGAAGGACTGCCGCCGCACAGCCGGGCCGAGGTGCTCGGGGCCGCGGCGCGGCTCGTCGGCGAGCGAGCCGAGGAGTTCGCCCGGCTGTTGCTGCTCGAAGCGGGCAAGCCGATCACGGCCGCGCGCGGCGAGGTTCAGCGCGCGATCACCACGCTGCAGCTCTCGGCCGACGAGGCCCGTCGGCTTCCGAGCGAGTCCGTGCAGATGGACGCTTTCCCGTCCGGTGACGGAATGTTCGCCTTCACCGTGGCCGAGCCGCTGGGTGTGGTCGCGGCGATCACGCCGTTCAACTTCCCGCTGAACCTGGTCGCGCACAAGATCGGCCCCGCGCTGGCGGCAGGCTGCCCGGTGGTGCTCAAGCCGTCGGAGCGCACGCCGCTCACCGCGGGCCTGCTCGTGGAGGTCCTGGCCGACGCGGGGTTGCCCGCCGGCTGGCTGAACCTCGTTACCGGCGACCCCGCGCAGATCGTGAAGGCGTGGCAGGAGGACGAGCGCGTGGCCGTGGTCTCGTTCACCGGTTCGGCTGCCGTCGGCTGGCAGATCAAGGCCGGTTCGCCGCACAAGCACCACATCCTGGAGCTCGGCTCGAACACCGCGATGGTGGTGGACGCCGACGCCGACCTCGACCGCGCGGTCGCCGCCGCCGTGGCGTCGGGCTACGGCTTCTCCGGCCAGGCTTGTGTTTCGCTGCAACGGCTTTACGTCCACGAGGACGTGGTCGACGACGTCGTGGCCAAGCTCGGCGCGGCCGTCGCGGCGCTCGCGGTGGGCGACCCGGCCGACGAGAAGACCGTGGTCGGCCCGTTGATCAGCGGCCAGGCCACCGACCGCGTCACGGAGTGGGTCCAGGGCGCCGTCAGCGAAGGCGCCCGCGTGGTCGCCGGCGGCGCGCTGCGCGAAGGCGTGCTCGAACCGACCGTGGTCACGGACGTCCGGGCGGACTCGGCGCTGCTGTGCAGCGAGGTCTTCGGCCCGGTCGTCACCGTGGTGCCCGTGAAGGACGTCGCCGAGGCCATCGTCGCGGCCAACGACTCCCGCTTCGGCCTCAACACCGCGATCTTCACCAACGACCTCGCCAACGCCCTGCAGTACGCCAAGAAGGCGGAAGCGGGCTCGGTCCTGGTCAACGTGGCGCCCGCGTTCCGCGCGGACCACATGCCCTACCGCGGTGTGAAGGAATCGGGCCACGGCCGCGAAGGCGTGAAGTACGCCGTGGCGTCGCTGGTCGCCGAGAAGCTCGTGATCCTCGCCGCCTGAGCGGCCGGGACGAAGGAAAGGTCAGCTCAGTGAGCGAGAACGGAGTGCGGTTCCGCGACATCCGCGGCCTGCTCGAGGCGCGTAGCGTCGCCGTGGTCGGTGCGTCCGACCGGGAAGGCAACGTCGGCGGCACGGCGATCGGGCACCTGGTGAAGTTCGGGTACACCGGTGAGATCTGGCCGGTACACCCGTCGGCCGAGACGGTGGCGGGCCTGCCTGCCTACCGCAGTGTGGCCGACCTTCCGGGCGCGGCGGACCTCGCCATCCTCGCGGTCCCCGCGGCCCGGACGGTCGACCTCGTCGCCGAGTGCGGCGCGGCCGGCATCCGCAACGGCGTCGTGTGGGCCGGCGGGTTCGCGGAGTCCGGGCCGGAGGGCCGGGCGCTGCAGGACCGGCTGGTCGAGGCATGCGCGGCGGTGGACTTCAACCTGTGCGGGCCCAACTGCCTGGGCCTGATCAACACGGGCACCAAGCTCACGGCCACCTACAGCTCGGGCTTGTTCGATTTCGAAACCATGCTCACAGGCGCGGTGTCGATGGTGAGCCAGAGCGGCGGGATCACCGCCGCGTCGATGGCACTCGCCGCCCGCGCCGGGTGGGGATTCCGGCACGTGGTGAGTGTCGGCAACGAGGCCGTGGTGTCGGCCGCCGACTTCATCCACCACTACGCGAACGACGACGGTGTGCGCGTGATCGCGGCGTACCTCGAAGGTGTGCAGGACGGGGCGAAGCTCGTCGCCGCGTTGCGGGAAGCACACGCGGCAGCCAAACCTGTGGTGATTTTGAAGGGCGGGCGTTCGAAAGAGAGCGCCGAGGCTGCGAAATCGCACACGGCGGTGCTCGCGGGTGTGGACAAGGTGTTCAGCGCGGTGATGCGCGACTGCGGCGTGACGCTGGTGAGCTCGCTGGAAGAACTGCTCGACACGGCGTCGCTGTTCAGTTCGCTTCGTCCGGAGCAGCTCGGGTCCGGCGGGCGGATCGCCATCACCACGACCGGTGGTGGCGGCGGGGTGCTCGCGACGGACCAGTGCGTTTCGCGCGGGCTGGCCGTGCCGCGGCTGTCCGAGGCGACAGTGGCGGCGGCGGCCGCGAAGCTGACGCCGCTGGCGGCGGTGGGCAACCCGACCGACCTCACGCCGGAGTCGTTCTACCAGGCGAAGTGGCGCTCGCAGCTGCCCGAGGCGCTGGGCGCGATCGCGGCGGACGAAGGTGTGGACGGCGTGCTGTTCCTCGCCCAGGCGATGCGGCACCGGGCCGCCGACGTGGTGGCCGCGGTCGAGGCGCTGCGCGCGGCGACGGACAAACCGGTGTGCGTGAGCTGGCCGCTCGCGCCGGACGAGGCGTTGCGGTCGCTGGCGGAGCTCGGGATCTACGCGTTCCCCGAGCACGATCGGGCGGCGCGGGCGCTGGGTCACCTCGGCCGGTACTTGCCGGCCGCCGGGGCCGCCTCGGCGGATGTCGCCGAGGTTCCGGCCGCGGTCGGGGCGGTGGTGGACGGATGGGTGGTTTCCGAACCGGCCGTGGTGGCGGAACACCGCGCGCGCCCGTTGTTGGCCGCCGCGGGGCTGCCGGTGGTCGAAGGGATCCACGCGCATTCGGTCGACGAGGCCGCGGAGTTCGGTTTCCCGCTGGTGCTCAAGGGTGTGACCGACGAGGTCACCCACCGCTACGCGGCCGGGCTGGTGAAACTGGGGGTGTCCGGCCGTGAAGAACTGAACACGGCGTGGAAGTCGATCACCACCCGCGCCGAGGCCGACGGCGTGTCCCTCGACGGGATGCTCGTGCAGCGCATGGCCGACGGGGACACGGAGTTCCTCGTCTCGGCGTTCACCGACGACCAGTTCGGCGTGATGGTGAGCGTCGGCGTCGGCGGCGTGCTGGCCGAGGCGCTCGACGACGTGGTGCTCATGCGGGCGCCGGTGAGCGCGGTGTCCGCGGCCGAACACATTCGCGGGCTGAAGGTGTTCGAACGTGCGCCGAAACTCACAGCCGGCGTTGATCTTTCCACGCTGGGTGCGTTCGCCGCGAACCTCGCCGCGCTGGCGTCCGCCTTGCCGTGGCGGAAGTTCACGCTCGAGATCAACCCGGTCAAGGCGGTCGGGTCGGGTGTCGTGGCGCTGGACGCGCTGCTGATCGTGGAGGCCGTGTGATGAGCGAGTCGAAGGTGCTGCCGCTGGCCGAGGCGGTCGAGAAGTTCGTGCGGCCGGGTGCGTTCCTGCACCTCGCCTACAACGGCGGCCGCCCCAACGCGGCGGTCGCGGAGATCATCCGGAAGTTCGCCGGCACCGAGCCGGGGTTCCGGATCAGCGCGCAGGGGTTCGTGAACACGCAACACGCCCTCGTCGCCGCGGGCTTGGTGAAGACGCTGACCGTGGCGTACGCGGGGGAGAACTTCCCGAGCCCGCGCCCGAACCCGGCGCTGCAAAGGGCTTCGGCCGACGGGTCCGTCGAGATCGAGAACTGGTCGATCTGGACGCTCACCGCGCGGCTGATGGCCGGGGCGCTCGGGGTGCCGTTCCTGCCGGTGCGCTCGCTCGCCGGCAGCACGATGGCGCAGGAGCACGCCGGTCGCGACTACCACGAGGTCGGCCCCGATGGCGCGGTCTCGCCGGTGGTCACGGCGCTGCGGCCCGACCTGGTGCTGCTGCACGGGCTCGCCGCCGACCCCGCGGGCAACGTGATCCTGGCTCCGCCCTACGGCGAGGGCGCGTGGGGTTCGCTCGCGGCCCGCGACGGCGTGATCGCGTGCGTCGAGGAGATCGTGGACGACTCCTTCATCCGGCGGCACAACTCGCTGCCGATGATTCCCGCACACGCGGTGCGCGCGGTCTGCCACACGCCGTTCGGTTCCCATCCCTACGGGTTGCAGCCGGTGGGCCTGGAAGGCGTCGGCGGGTACGTCGAGGACGCCGAGTTCATGGACGAGCTGCGCGCGGCCGCCGCGGACGCCGAGGAGCTCGCGCGGTGGATCAAGAAATGGATCACCGGCGTGCGCGACCACGACGAGTTCCTGGCGCGGCTCGGAGAAGACCGGCTGCGGACGCTGCGCGAGGGCCGGCCGGTCGTGTGGCCGCCTTCCCTCGCGACCGGGCCCACGGTCGAGGAGCGGATGACGCTCACCGCCGCCCGGATCGTCGGGGACCGCATCACGGTGGCGGGCCACGACGTCGCGCTGGCCGGGATCGGGTTCGCGCACCTGGCCGCGTGGGTCGCCGTCGCGCGATTGCGGTCGGCGGGCTCCCCGGTGCAGTTGGCGGCCGAACTCGGGATGTCCGGATTCGAACCCCAGCCGGGAGATCCTTACCTTTTCGCCGGCCGGAACCTCCCGACCTGCCTGCAGCTCACCGACGTGATGACCGTGCTCGGCCGTGACATGGCGGGACCCGGCACGTCCAGCATCGCGGTGCTCGGGGCCGGACAGATCGACGCGGAGGGCAACATCAACTCCACCGTCGGCGCCGACGGCGGGTTCCTCGTCGGCTCGGGCGGCGCGAACGATGTCGCCTCGGCCGCCGACGATGTGGTCGCGGTGGTGAAGCATTCGCCACGGCGGCTGGTCGAAACCGTGCCGTACGTGACGGTGCCCGGCCGGCGCGTGTCGGCGATCGTCACGTCGGAAGCGGTGCTGGAACGCCGGAACGGCCGTTACGAGATCACCAGCTACGTCGAGGTCCCGCGCACCGACCGGGACGCGACGCTGCGCAAGATCGTCGAACGCACCGGATTCCCGGTCACCGTCGCCGCCGACTGCCGGCCCGAGCCGCTGCCCGACGCGGCCGACCTCGAACGGCTGCGCGGCTACGACCCGCAACGCGTGTTCCTCGGCAGCGTCCCGGCCTGAGCCGCGCTCGGACCTGACCCTCGCGGAAACCGAGCCACTTCACCGAAAATCAGGAGAAACCATGGCCCAGTACGAGTCCCCGTACGATCCGTCCACCATGCCGAGCGGTCTCGAGCACGTGGTGTACGAGAAGAAGGGGCACGTTGCCTACGTCACGATCAACCGGCCCGACGTGCGCAACGCCCTGCACACCTACGCCTACCTCGAGCTGCGCCAGTGCTGGCTCGACATCGCGCGCGACCCGGAGATCTTCGTCGGCATCGTGACCGGCGCGGGCCCCGCGTTCTGCGCCGGGCGCGACATCAAGTTCCTCGCGCAGCACCAGTCCGAGGGCAAGCGCACGCCGCACGAGGACCCCAACAGCCCGGTGTTCCACTGGGGCGGCGGCGGGATGCCCGAGGACGTCGAGCTCAACAAGCCGCTGATCTCGGCGGTCAACGGGTTCGCCGTCGGCGTCGGGCTCACCCTCGCGCTGCAGTGCCAGCTGCGCGTGATGGCCGACGACGCGTGGCTCGGCGACCAGCACACCAACGTCGGGCGTCTCGGATCCCCGCACCTGAAGTACACGGCGCTGCCGCGCGCGACGGCCGCGTACCTGACCCTCTGCAATGGACGGTTGAGCGCGCAGGACTGCTTGCAGCAGGGCATCGTCAACCGGGTGGTGCCGCAGGACAAGCTGATCGAGGCCGCCGAGGAGATCGCGGAGATGGTGTGCCGCAGCTCGCCGCTAGCGGTGCAGGCGACCGTGCAGCTCTACCGGATGTCGGCGGCTGAGCCGACGCTTTCGGCCTACGCGAAGCACCTGGACAAGGAGATCGCGGAGAGCGACGACGGCGCCGAGGGGCCGCGCGCGTTCCGCGAGAAGCGTGCTCCGAAGTGGACGGTGTCCTGACCTCCCGCCTCCCGTGCCGGGGCCAGTCCCGGCACGGGAGCCGCGCGTCAGGTGCGGGCGCGTTTGCCGCCGTCGACGACCAGCGCTTCGCCGGTCACGAAGCTCGCGTTCGCCGACAACAGGAACGCCACGGCGTCGGCGATTTCGTCCGGCTGCGCGCGGCGGCCGAGCGGGTTTCCGGCCGGAATGTCCTCCGTGGACAGTCGCTGCGCGTCGATGCTGCGCATCATCCGGCCCTCGACGGCGCCGGGGCACACGGCGTTCACGCGGATCCCGCGCTCGGCGGCCTCGACGGCGGCGGCTCGGGTGAGGCCGAGCACGGCGTGTTTCGACGTCACGTAGGCGACGTTGCCGGCGCCAGCGGCGAACGCGGCGCCGCTCGCGGTGTTGACCACGGCGGCGCCGTCTTCGAGGACGGGGAGCATGTGCTTGAGACCGAGGAACACCCCGCGCACGTTCACGGCCATCACGCGTTCGAACGCGTCGAGGTCGAAGTCGGGGATGAGGGCGCGCGGGCCTTCGATCCCGGCGTTGTTGAAGAACGCGCGGACCGGGCCGAGGCTCGCCGCGTGCTCCGCGTAGGCGGCGACCTGCGCGGGATCGGTCACGTCGGCGGTGTGGCCCTCGGCGGTCGCGCCGTCTGCTCGCAGAGCGGCGACCGTCGCTTCGACGCGGGCGGTGTCCACGTCGACCACGAGCAGGCGGTGGCCGTCGCGGGCCAGGCGGGCGGCGGTGGCCGCCCCGAGGTCGCCCGCGCCGCCGGTGAGCACCGCAACCGGTGGTGGAGTAGTCACGTGTCCTGCCTTTCTTCGAACGGATCCCGGGTCCAGGTCATCAGAACGGTGATCGAATGGCAACAAGGAATGTTGGAACATTGACATCGTGAGCGGGTCACCCTACGTTGCGACCAGCTCGAGAGACGGAGGCACCTCGATGGGGCCACATCGGACAGCCGGGCACCGTGGAATCCGTGGGTCCCGGCGATCCCGCGGGTTGCGCGCCGTGCTCGTGCTCGGCCTGCTGGCGACTCTCGCCGGCTGCGGCGGCGGTTCCGCGCTGCCGGGAACACTGGGCGACGGTCCGATCCGGATCGGGGTCGCCGTGCCGCTCACGGGTCCGAACGCGACGGTCGGCAGCTCCGTGCGACTCGGCGCGGAGGTCGCCGTCGCCCAGCTCAACGCCGCGGGCGGTGTGCTGGGGCACCAGCTCGAGGTCGTCACGGCCGACACCACGTCGGACCTCACACAGAGCGTGCAGGAGGTGCGGCGGCTGATCCTGCAAGAACACGTGGACGTGCTCGTGGGACCGACCGCGTCCGGCCAGGTGTCCGCGCTGATCACCACGATCAACGCCGCCAACGTCTACAACGTGCAGGGTTCCGCCTCACCCGCCTTCGGCCCGAAGGCCGCGCCCAACAGCTTCTCGATCACCGCGAGCGCGGGCGACCAGGGCCTGGCGCAGGTCGGGTTCGCCACGAGCAAGCAGTACGGGAAGATCGCGATCCTCTCCGACACCCTCGAGTACGGCCGCCTCGGCTCGGCCGCCATCCGGGCCGCGGCGAGGCAGAACGGGATCACCGTCACCGGCTCGGCGGAGTACCAGTCGGGCACCGCGGACATGACCTCGCAGGTGCTGAACCTGAAGAACACGAACCCGCAGGCGTTGATGGTGTTCGCGTCCAACGGCCAGGACACCGGCCGCGCGCTCAAGGCGCTGCAGGACCTGCACTGGGACGTGCCCGTGATCGGCAACTACGGCACCACGTTCACCGGGCCGGCCACCGCGATCGCCGGGCCCGACGCGTACCGCAACGTCACCGCGCTCGAGTACCCCGGCTTCGGCGCTTGCTCGGCCGCGCAGGTCCCGGCGGAGACGGCGCAGTTCCGCACGCAGCTCAAGGCGTTCGACGCCAAGGCCGCGGCCACCGCGCAGACCGACCTCGCGGCCAACACCCACGACTCCGTGTTGTTGTTCGCCGCCGGTGCCGAAGGTTCGAAATCGATCACCGGGGGTTCGGTCGCGAACTGGCTCGAACACCACGCTTCCGGGCTGAAGGACGGCTACGTCAACGCGCCGTTCGGCATCACTCCCGCGTCGCACTTCCTCACCTCGCACGACGCGCTCGTCGCGGTCGCACCCGGCACGGCCGTGGTGCCCGGGGTGTTCAAGAAGGTGGCCGGATGCCAGTGACCGGGACGCAGCTTCTCGAGAGGGAACCATGCAGGAACTAGGAATCGTCCTCGTCCGGGGCATCGGCAGCGGCGCGATCTACGCGCTCATCGCGATGTCGCTCACGATCATCTACAACACCAGCACCATCCTGAACTTCGCGCAGGGCTTCTGGGTCGTGGCCGCGGGCGGTCTCGCCGTGTCCTGGCTCCCGGCGGGCGTCGGGGTGGGCGGATACGTGCTGGGGCTGCTCGCCGTCGTCGCGGTGATCGTCGCGCTGGTGTCGGTGCAGGGGGTGGCGACGCTGCTGCCGTTGCGGGGCGGCACGAGCCAGCATTCATGGCTGGTCACGACGCTGGCGGCGTCGGTGATCATCGGCGCGCTGGTGGAGCGGACGCTGGGCAGCGACTCGCTCAACATCCCCACCGTCTTCGGCAGCTTCGGTGTGTTCGGGGTGCAGACTTCGGTGCTGTACCTGGTCGCGATCGTGTTCGCGGTGGTCGTGTTCGCCGCGTTGTCGCTTTTCTACCGGCGCACCGATGCCGGCCTCGCGATGCAGGCGTTGCGGCAGGACTACGACGTCGCGCGCGCCGCCGGGATTCCCGCACGGCGGCTGCAGATCGCGTCGTTCGCGATCGCCGGGCTGATTCTCGGCCTCACCGGTTACCTGTTCGGCCCGATCCTCGCGTTGTCGAGCACGAGCGGGCTGAACCTGGTGATCGGCGGGTTCACCGTCGCGATCGTCGGCGGGCTGAGCTCGCTGCAGGGCGCGGTGCTGATCGGCCCGCTGTTCGGCATGGCGACGCAGGCCGCCACCACGTGGATCGGCGCGGACTTCCAGTCGGCGGTGGTGCTGGGGATCCTCGTGGTCGTGCTGCTCGTCGTGCCCCAGGGCCTGTTCGGCCGTCCCGCCGCGAGAAGGGTGTGAGCGTGCCTCGATTGTCCTTTGTGAACTCCTCCGCGATGCGCGAATCCGGGGTCGGCGCGGTGATCCTCGCGCTGGCCGTGCTCGTGCCCGCGCTGGGCGGCGACCCGTACTGGGCCTACGCGCTGACGATCGTCGCGATCTACTCGATCGCATCGGCCTCGACCAACGTGCTGCGCGCGGAGTCCGGCCAGTACACCTTCGGCCAGGGCGCGATCTTCGGCGCCGCCGCGTATAGCACGGCGCTCGCGACGGCGACGTACGGCTGGAATCCGGTGCTCGCGGTGCTGCTCGGGATCGCGATCGCCGGGGTGCTCGGGCTGCTGCTGGCGTTGCCGGCGTTGCGCGTGCAGGGTTACTACCTCGGGTTCGTGTCGCTGGCGGCCGCGGTGGTGTTCCCGCAGCTGCTGTACGGGTTCAGCACGTTCACGCACGCGGTGTCCGGTGTGCCGCTCACCGTGGTGCGGCCGGTCGACGCGCACAGCGGTGCGTTCCAGCCGTTCAGCCTGATCGTGCTCGCGCTGGCGATCCTGGCACTTTTCGGACACGCGGTGTTGCGTGGTTCACGGCTGGGGCGGCGGATGCGTGCGGCGGCGATCAGCCCGGAAGCGGCCCAGACGCTGCGGATCCGGCCGGGGCGGGTGCGCGTGGCGGCGTTCGTGATCGCCGCGGTCGGTGCGGGTGTCGCGGGTGCGTTGTACGCGCCGTACTTCAGCTTTGTCAGCCCGGACGCGTTCCCGGTGTCGTTCAGCGTGTTGCTGTACTTCACCGTGGTGGTCGGTGGCGACAGCACGATCATCGGGCCGCTGTTCGGGTTGTTCGTGCTGTACGTGGTGCCGAACCTGCTGCTCACGAAGTTCTCCGACTACCGCGACCTGATCTACGGTGTGCTCGCGTTCGTGATCATGGCGCTGCTGCCCGACGGGCTGCTGCCACCGTTGAAACGCCTCGCGGCGCAGATCTGGAAACCGGCGCCGAAGCCGGCCGTGGACATCCCGGCGATGATCGGGCGGCTGGAGGGCGAGCGGAAACCCGGAAAGGGTCTGGAGCTCGAGGTGTCTGGGGTGACGAAGCGGTTCGGCGCGGTGGTCGCGCTGGACGGTGTCGGCTTCGAGGCCGTGGCGGGCAAGGTCCATGCGCTGATCGGTCCCAACGGGTGTGGGAAATCCACCACGCTGAACGTGATCTCCGGTCTCGTTCGTGCGGACGCGGGTGAGATTTCGCTCGACGGGATGTCCGAAAACCACCGCTCGGCGGTGGATATCGCCACTGCAGGTGTTGCGCGGGGGTTCCAGACGCCGCGGGTGTTCGACTCGCTCGACGCGTGGGACAACATCGAGCTCGGCATCCGGGAGGGTTCGGATCGGGACTACGCCTGGATCCGCGACGTGTTGCGCGGCGTGCCGGTCTCCTCGTTCACCCATTCCGAGCGTCGCTGGCTGGAGCTGCTGCGCATCTGCGTTTCGGCGCCGCGGCTCGTGTTGCTCGACGAACCGGCGGCCGGGTTGTCGCTCAACGAACGGCAGCAGCTGGTCTCGCTCATCCGCAGCCTCGTCGCGGTGAGCGGGGCGACGGTGGTGCTCGTCGAACACGATCTCCCCCTGGTGTGGGGGATCGCGGACACGGTGACGGTGATGTCCGAAGGCCGGGTGCTCACGACCGGTGCCGCGGCCGAGGTGCGGGAGAGCGAGTCGATGGACGTGATCGTGGGGAGCGGCCGTGCTGCGCGTTGAAGGACTGCGGTCGGGCTACGGCTCGATGACCGTGCTGCACGGAGTGGACCTCGCCGTCGACGCGGGCGAGCTGCTGCTCATCGCCGGCGCGAACGGCGCGGGCAAGAGCACGTTGCTCTCGACGATCGCGGGGTTCGTTCCCGAACAAGCCGGCACCACCACGCTCGACGGCACTCCGTTGCGCCGCGGCCCTTCGGCCCGGGCCCGCGCGGGCGTGCGGCTGGTGCACCAGGGCCATCGCGTGTTCGGGGAGCTGACCGTGCGGGACAACCTGCGCCTTGGCGGTTACGGCCTGCGCCTCGCGCGGCGGACGCAGCGGTTCGACGAAGTGGTGGCCGGGTTCCCGCTGCTGGCCGAGCGGCTCGACGTGTTCGCCGGCGACCTGTCCGGAGGGCAACAGCAGGTGCTCGCGATCGCACAGGCGATGATGCTGGACCCACCCGTTCTGTTGTGCGACGAACCTTCGCTGGGCGTGGCGCAGGTGCTGATCCCGCCGATCATGGCCGCGCTGCGGGCGCGCGCGGACTCGGGGCGCGCGGTGGTGGTCGTCGAACAGCTGGTGGACCAGGCGATCGAGTACGCGGATCGGCTGGCGATCGTGGACCGAGGGACGATTCCGTTCGACCGTCCGGCGGTGGAGTACGAACGCGATCCCTCGGTGGTGCGCGAGATCCTGCTGGGAGCGGTGTGAGCGATCGGAGGAACGGATGACTGAGCGGCCGGCCTACGCGGACCTGCCCGGCGGCGACGCCGCCGGGGTGTTCGGGGCGGGCGACGCGCTGGGCGCGCTGAACCTGCAGACGCCCGCGGCGATCGCGCACGCGGCGACGCTCGTGCGCGAGGGCGCGGTGTTCAGCCTCAACGCGCCCGTCGACTGGGTGGACCCGCCGTTGTTCAGCCGCGAACAGGTCGAACACCACGTGTTCACCACCCCGCGCGGCAACCTCGACGACTGGCTCGACGGCTACTACCTCCAGGCTTCGTCGCAGTGGGACGGGTTCCTGCACGCGCGCCGGCCGGACGGCGGCTTCCACAACCGGCTGCCCGCCGCGGACCACGGCGTTCACGTCTGGGCGGCGCGTGGCATCGCCGGGCGCGCGGTGCTGCTGGACATCGGAGTTTTCCTCGCGGATCAGGGCCGGCCGCTCGACTGGCGCACGCGCGCCGAGATCACGGCGGCGGACCTGGAGGCGTGCCGCGCGGCCTGCGGGGTCGAGCAGCGCCCGGGCGACATCCTGCTGATCCGCACGGGCTGGGCCACGGAATACGAGCGCGCGCCGGCCTCGGAGCGGGCGGCAGTGCGCGAGGACACGACGGGCCCGGGCCTGGCGGCCGACGAGGCGGTGCTCGCCTACCTGTGGGACTGGGGCATCAGCTCGCTGGCCTGCGACAACATCGCCGTCGAGGCGCTGCCGCTCGGCGAGGTCGCCCTGCACCCGCGGCTCATCGGACTGCTGGGCGTGCCGCTCGGCGAGCTGTGGTGGCTCGACGAACTCGCCGCCCACTGCGCCCGTGACGGCCGCTACGAATGCCTCCTCACCTCCGCCCCGATCAACCTGCGGGGCGGCGTCGGTTCTCCTGCCAACGCGATCGCGTTGAAGTAAGGCCGGTGGATCGGGTCGCGAGTGGTCGGGGCGGGAAAGTCGCTGCCTGCGGGCCGCCCCGCCCGCGATCGCCGTGACGTCAGGCCGGTGCCGTGAACTCGGGAAGCGCGGCGGCAAACTGCGTGCTGTCGGGATGAAGCGTCGAAGTGCGTCCGGAGCGCTGGGGCCTAGATCCGCTCGTACGGGCGCGGTGGCGGGTCTTGGGTGGTCGGGGGCGAGAAAGTTGCTGCCTCGGACCGCCCTGCCCGCGATCGCCGTGACGTCATGCCGGCGCCGTGAACTCGGGAAGCGCGGCGGCGAACTCGGTGCTGTCGGGATAAAGCCGCGAGGTGCGTTTGTGGCGCCGGGCGTGGACCTCGGCCTATCGGGTCGCTCGCGGGCGCGGTGGCGGGTCTTGGGTGGTCGGGGCGAGAAAGTCGCTGCCTCGGGCCGCCCCCGCCCGCGATCGGCCTGGAACAAGGCCGGAAAACGCCCAGGCGAGGGGGCCGGTCGTGACCGCCCGGAAACTGCGCGACCTGGGGGTGGGCGAGAAAGTCGGCGCCGGGGGACCGGTGGTGGGGCCGCGAGGTGGTGTTCGGGAAATGACACTGGTTAACATCGGACGGATCCGGCAGGGCCCGTCGCGGTGACGGGGCCGCCGGGAGCGCCGAGACCCGGAGGAACGCGTGACATCCGAGACCCAGCTGTCGCCCGCACAGGAACGTCGGGGCAGGCTCGTCGCGCTGGTGGAGGCGCAGGGGTTCTGCACTGTCGCCGAGCTGGCCGTCGCGCTGGATGTTTCCGAGATGACCATCCGGCGGGACGCGCGGCAGCTCATGGGCGAGGGCCGCATGCGCAGTGTGCACGGCGGCATCACCATGTTGCCCGCCGCGGCCATCGACGGGACCGACTTCCACGCCCGCACCACGCGCCACGGCGACGCGAAGAAGGCGATCGCCCGCAAGGCGCTGGAGCTGCTGCCCGACGCCGGCGCCGTCGCGTTCGACGCCGGTACGACCACGCACGAGGTGGCCAAGCTCCTGCCCGACGGCGCGCGCCTCCAGGTGGTGACGGCGTCGCTGCCGATCATCAACACGTTGCTGGGCCGCGAAGGCTTCGACGTGATCAGCCTCGGCGGCACGCTGCACCAGAGCTCGCAGTCGTTCGCCGGCCCGATGACCGTGGCCGCGATCGGCGAGCTGCGCGTGCGGACGCTGCTGCTCGCGGCGTCGGGGCTGACGAGCGAAGGTGTGTTCTGCGGCAACCACTTCGACGCCGTGTCCAAGCGGGCCCTCGTGGAGGTGGCCGACGAGGTGATCCTGCTGGCCGACTCCAGCAAGTTCGAGCTCTCGGCGATGGTGCGGGCGTGTTCGCTCGGCGACGTCGACGTGTTCGTGACCGACGACCGGCTGCCCGACCGCTACCGCAAAGCCTTGCGCGAGTACAAGGTCGAGGTGATCACGGTGCCGATCGAGGAGGATCACGCGATCGCCTGATGTTGCTTTCCTGTCAGTGGATGTTGTTTTATTGACATCGCTGGTGTGGCGCGCCTAGGTTCGGGTGGGCGTCGGCGCGGCGGCCGGCCCGGGTGAGAGGACGGGGTCGCATGACGGTCGAGGTCGTTCCCGAGGCGGAGCTCGAAACGGCGCGCGAGGGACTGCGCGAAGTCCGGGCTCGCGGCGTGCGGTGGCTGCTCGACCACGTTGGCGACGACGGCAAGCCCGCGGCAGCCGACCTTCGCAACGGCTACTACCGGATGCCGTGGACGTTCGCGCTCGTCGGCGAACATGAAGTCGCCGCGCAGGTGATGTCCTGGATCGAACGCAACGCGCTCACCGCCACCGGCGACCTGCGCGAAGGCGTGCCGCGCGAGGCGTTCACCTCGCGCTGGGCGACCTACCCGCATTCGCTGCTGGCGCAGGGCGCGTGGGCGCTGGAGCGCTACGACACCGCGCTGGCGCTCGTGGACACCATGCGGAAGTCCTTCCAGGATCCCGAAACCGGCGGCGCGTTCATGGAACGACAGGAAGTGCGCACCGGCCGACAGTTCGTGTTCCCGACCGCACAGCTTGGGCTGGCCGCGCTTGCGAGCGGACAGTCGGACGTGGCGCAGGCGGCGTTCGGCTGGTTCGACCGGCTGTGGGCCGCGCAACCGGAACTGCCGCACGTGCTCTACGCCTCCTGGGGTCCGAACGGCCTGCGCACCGTCGCCGACCAGGAAGACGAGTTCATCAGCCGCGTCGACTTCCGCGAGCCGCGCCAGGCGTTCTACAACCCGGGCATCAGCGCCGCGTTCCTCAGCCGCTACTACATGGTCACGCGCGACGAGCGGCGCGCGAGATCGCCACGGGCATGCTGCGGCTGTCCGCTTCCGGTACCGAGGCGCAGTACAACCACTGGGAGTCGATGCAGATCTGCAAGTTCGGCTGGGGCTCCGCGATGGCCGCCGAGGTCGACCCGGCCGGCGACCACCTGAAGCACGTGCTGCGCATGGCCCGCTGGTACATCGACTCCCAGCGCCCCGACGGCAGCTGGGTCCCGAGCGGCTTCCTCGTCGCCGAGCCGAACGACAGCCACGCCGTCGAGAAGACCGCCGAGCACACGCTGTGGGTGCACATGATGCTCACGAGCCTGGCCGCCGCGGCCGACCGCGGACCCGTGGCCGCCGGCCGAAGTGGACGCTGAGGTGGCCGGGTCGCTGCCGGTGCTGGTCGGGGTCTCGCTGATGGTCGGAGTGTCGCTGTTGTCCGAAGCGATCGTTATCTACAAAGGACACTGAGCGCCTTTCGGTGGAGGACAACGCGGCGTTCACCCGATCCGGTGGCCTTCGCGTGTCGAACGGCTGAGCGGGGCCGTCACCCGCGCGTCTGGGACGAGACTCGCGCGGTGATGAACACCTCCCTCGACGACGCCGGCCGCTGCCTCCTCTCGGTGGCTTGGAACATCCGCACCGGCGTCCCGCGGGCGGGGGCCCGCAAGGAGGAGATCCGGGCAGGGCTGCAGGCCGTCTGCCGCTCGATGGGGCACGCCGCGTGCGCCCGCGCGGCCGCCGGTTCGCCGCCGGACCACGTGCCGTTCCTGAAGCTCGCCGAGCTCGCCTACGAGATCGACACGCTCCTGCTGCTCGTCGACACCGCGCTGGCGCCCGACGCCGACCGCGACCGCCGCCGGTGGGCCGAGATCGAGACGCTCGTCGCCGGCGTGGACGACCTCGTGGACCGGGCCGCGACCATCCTCGGGGGACAGCTGGCGGCCAGCCGCTGACGCTTTCCCGCACGGGGTGTCCGAATTCTCACAGGACTTGTGCGTCGCCCCTCGCCGTTTGATTGGGCGCGCACATTTTTCGGGGCCGAGGTGACTGCCGACGACCATGGACCTCACCCGAGGGCGTTACGGTCGGGGCGCGGCCGGACGTGAACGTCGGCCGGCTGGGCGAACAGTGGGTCGGGGAGAACGGTGGTTCGGGGAGAACGGTGGGTCGGGAAGAACAGTGGGTCGGGGAAGCGACCATGGCGCGCCTGACCGTCGTCAGTGGCGGACGCGGACCCCGGCCAGCACCGCGCTGAGGCTCGGCAGCCAGCGCTGCCGCGGGTCGGGAGCAGCGAGCCACTCCGTCGAGACGCCGGGGACCTGCGGGCCGATCGGCAGGGGGACGAGGGCGCCGCAGTCGAGGAGGTCGACGTCGGCGGGCAGGGTGGTGCGGGGCGGGACCAGGCCGTCGGTCTCGGCGAGGATGGCGACACGCGGGCCGTGCTGCGTGGGCAGGACGAGGACGGGGCCCTGGCAGCCGGTGTCGGCGAGGTGGCGCAGCACCGGGCCGGCGGCGAGCTTCGGCAGGGTCACGGCGCACAGGCCGTTTTCGAGCGCGAGGAACAGCCGGCTGCCCTGCCAGCGCACCGACCAGCCGAAGAGGCGGCCGTAGTAGGCGTCGAACCGTTCGTGGGCGTGCTCGACCGGCGCGAGCTCGGTCGGCTGGAGCTGGGTGTCGAGGCTCATCGTCGATGCCTTCCGGTCGGGGGAAATGGTCACAGGGGTCCGAGGTCCGACCACGAGTCTAACGGCACTCAGTGCCACTAGCAAGGCGGCCTGCTACCGTCTTCGGGCATGACGGAATCGCAGCGCCGCGCGCCGGCCACCCGGGTCGGGGCGACGGCCGCCGGCCGACGGCAGCTGCGCCGCGCGCTGTCCTCGGCGGCCGTGGACCTGTTCGTGGCCAACGGGTACGAGGCGACGACCGTCGACGAGATCGCCGCCGCGGCGGGGGTCGGGCGCCGCACGTTCTTCCGGTATTTCGACACCAAGGACGACGTGCTCTTCGCCAACCACGACGAGATCGTCACGGAGATGGAGCAGGCCTTCGAGCGCGCGGATCCGTCGCGAGATCCGGTCGAGGTGGCGTGTTCGACGGTGAGCCTGGTGCTCGACTACTACGCCGCGGACCTCGACGTGTCGCTGAAGCGGTTCACGCTCACGCGGACGGTGACTTCGTTGCGGGACAAGGAAGTCGCGACCGTCGACCGGTACCAGCGCGTGCTCGCGCGGTACCTGCAGACGCGGTTCGCCGACCAGGGTGACGGCACGGCGAGCCTGCGGGCGGCCGTGGCCGCGGCGGCGATCGCGGCGGCGAACAACCACGTGCTGCGGCGCTGGCTGCGCAGTGGCGGCAAGGACGACATCGCGGCGAGTGCGGCGCGGGCGTTTGCCCTGGTCGGAGAGGCTTTTCGGCCGGTGAACGCCGAGACGACGGTGGTCGCGGTGTTGAGTACCGCGACGCCGTTGCCGGAGGTCATGGCCCGGCTCGGCGCGGTCTTCCAGGACCCGGAAGCGGACCGATAAGTGCACTCAGTGCCATTGCTCAGCGTGCCGTCGCGGCGATCTCGACCGGGTAGCCGCCCCGGAGGACGGCGATGGTCGCGGGTGGCGTGATGACCTGGGCCGTTCCGCGGCGGGGCAGGGCGTGGCGTGGGCCGTAGCCGGAGGTCGTCCAGTCGGTCAGGCCGCCGTCCACGACCAGCGCGGGCCGGTCTTCGCGCAGGACGAACACGCCATCCGGCAGCTCTGCCCACGGCAGCTCGTGCAGCCGGCGCCGGCGACCGGCGAGGCGTTCGGCGTGCAGCTGACGGTTCATGGCCCGCGCGGACGGCGGCGCGACGTCCAGCGCCTCGGCCCAGCCGTCGCGGTACCGCACGTAGTCCGCGCGCCGGCATTCCCCGCACGGCCGGTGCCCGGCGGAGAACGAGACGGCCTCGTCGTGGAAGTACAGGTGCGTGTAGCGGTGCGGCAGCCACTGCTCGCGCCACCGGCCGCGGAACTCGAGTCGGCAGGTGAGCCACAGGTCGCTCGCGTGGGTGCGCACGATCTCGTGTCCGGAGTGGAGAATGCCGCGGTTGCCCGTCCACGCGCCGCGCAGCGGGATCGCGACGATCTCGCCCAGTGGCGTCACCCGGTTGCGCTCGGGCGCGCTAGCCACGGCCGGCTCCGCTGTGCCGGACGATGCTGTGCCGGACGATGCTGTGCCGGACCACGCTGTGCCGGACCACGCTGTGCCGGACCACGCTGTCCCGGACAATCGGATGGACGACAATGACCCGATGGTCCGCATCGCACGCGTCTACGACCCCGCCGGCCCCGACGACGGCACTCGCGTCCTCGTGGACCGCGTCTGGCCGCGCGGCCTGGCCAAGGCGAAGGCCGCCCTCGACGACTGGTGCAAGGCCGTCGCGCCCACCACCGAGCTGCGCAAGTGGTACGCCCACGACCCCGACCGGTTCGCCGAGTTCACCCGCCGCTACCGCGCGGAGCTCGCCGCGCCCGGCCCGGCCGCCGACGCCCTGGCCGCCCTGCGCGACCGCGCCGCACAGGGCCCGCTCACGCTGCTCACCGCGAGCCGCGCCCTGGACATCAGCCAGGCCGCCGTCCTGGCGCAGCTGCTTTCGGAAGACTGACACAGCCCCATCGTCCCCGCTCGCAGCACCGAGCGCTGGCAGGTTCGCGACACCGACGCGAAAACTGCCGGCAGCCGAAGAACGGGCGCCGGCGGCAGCCGGGTTGCGCGGCTGCCGCAGCGAGTGGCCCGTGCACCGGGGCGTGTCTCGCATCCCTCGGCGTCGGAGACGGCCGGATTCGCGACACCGACGCGAAAAGCCGCTGCCGGCACCCGCGGAAGCGAGCGCCGGCAGCGGCCAGGAAGAAAAAGCCCTACGAAGCCAGGTTCAGCTGCGTGGCCTTCACCGCGTTGGCGACCTGGGTGCAGTCGGCCGTGGTGGTGCCGGCGACGCCGGTGCGGGCGTTGGTGGTGCAGGCGGAGTTCAGCGCCGTGCCGAGGTCCTTGAAGGTGGACGTGGGGCGCAGCAGGTTCTCGACCTTCCACCACAGCGCGATGGCCTTGTCCTCGCCGATGCCGCGGACGGTCTGGCCGTTGAAGGTGTCGCCGTCGGTGATGAGGTAGTCCGTCTTGTCGACGACGCCGGCGTCGATGTGCGGGTCGCCGTTGGCGCCGACCCAGAACTGGCCGTTGACGCGGTCGGGGCTGGGGCCCTCGCCCGAGTTGGGCGGGTTCTTCATGTCCCGGACCTGCCCGATGGACGAGCCCGCGCCCATCAGCCAGCGGTTCGCGCCCTGTACGTTGGCGTCGCCGGACTTGATGGCGATGAACTGGCCCATCACGTCGGACATGCCCTCGTTGAGCGCGCCCGCGTAGCCGTTGCCGAGCTGCGAGGTGTGCTGGGTGACGCCGTGGGTGAGCTCGTGTCCGGTGATGTCCATAGTGGTCACGCCTTCGCCGAAGGCCATCTGCTCGCCTTCCCAGAACGCGTTGGCCCACGGGCACTGCGTGTGGCGGCGACCGTCCGATTCGGTCTCCACCTCGCACATGCGCACGGTGCCGCGCAGGGCCTTGCCCTTGCCGTCGTGGTAGTCGGTGCCGATGTTGGCCGTCAGGTCGTACGAGGCGAACTGGGAGTAGAAGTTCTGTGCGTCGCCGAAGAAGTCGTAGACGCTGTTGACGTCCGCCGTCGCGACCGCGGCCTGGCCCTCACCGCGGGTCACGCCGAACGCGGTGCCCACGCCGCAGCGCAGGTCGGCCAGCGTCGCGATGTCGAGGTCGACGACCTTGCGGTTCGCGTCGCACACCACGCGGTTGGTGGCGGCCTCCGATTCGCCCCACACCTGCAGGACCTTGCCGGTGTCGGCCCCGACGACGACCGTCCACTTGTCCTCGGGGTCCACGCCGTTGACGGGCACGAAGTACGTCGGCACGGCGGTGGCGCTCGCGCCGTCGCCGCCCAGGCTCGCGTCGTACCAGTACGCGGTTTCCGCGCCGGTCTTCAGCACGCCGGCGTCCTTCTGCGCCACGGCGGCGTGCGCAACCTTGGCCGCGCGGTCCTGGGCGCCCTTCGCGTCGGCCGGGAACGAGCCCTGCGTGCGCTGCGTGGTCTTGCCGAGCGCGGCCATGAGCGCGCCGCTGCCGTCGAGGTCCTGCACGATCTGCGCGCCGTACACCGGCACCCCGCCGACGTTCTGCTGCAGCCGCGCGACGCTGCCGCCCGGAAGGGACTGCACGCTGGTGAGCGTGAGGTCGCCGATGGCGAGACCGAACTGCCGGGCCAGGTCCGCGGTGTGCGACTGCGCGGCCGCGGCGGCGTTCCCGGCGAGGCCGCGTGCGGCGGCGACGGGTGCCGCGGGCTGGACGGCGATGACGCGGCCGAGGGAGTCGGTGCTCACCTGGGTCTGCTGGGGCGACGCGCTCGCGGCGCCACCGGCGGCCACGAGGATCGACGAAGCCGCCACTGCTGTAGCTAGCACGGCCAGTCGTTTCGAAGACATACGGTCTACCTTCCGCACAGAGGGCCAACCCGAGTGGCCCGTGGAAGAAGTTTCCGATTCCGGTCCGAAACTCAGAAGCGCCGAAAGTAGGAAGTGGATCGTGGTCCAGCCATTGGATGGAAAACCCCCAAAACGGACACGCTGGAGCGGATATCGTTCTCCGCCAACGACTTCCGGCCCGGCGGCGAAATGGCCGATGTCCAGGATGTGGGATCAGAGAACCGCGGCTCGCGCGTGGAATTCGCGCCGCACCTTTTCGATCCCGGGCGTGGACCGCGAAGGGTGCACACGGTTCGTCAGCAGCACGTAGAAACGGCCACGATCCGGCTCGATCCACAGACTGGTCCCGGTGAAGCCGGTGTGGCCGTAGGCGGTGGGTTCCAAGGCGGTGCCGACGGGGGAGCCCGGCACGTCGAGGTCCTGCCACGCGAGCCCGCGGCGTAGCGCGAGATCTTCGGTGTGGCAGGCGATCATCTCCGCGTGCGACGCGGGTTTGAGCAACGCCTGCGCGCCGCCGGCCAGCGCCTGCCCGAGACGCTCGACGTCGCCGAGCGTGGCGAACAAGCCGGCGTGCCCGCAGATCCCGCCCAGCACCACGGCGTTCTCGTCGTGCACCTGTCCACACACGACCCGGCCGCGCCACGGACAGTCCTCAGTGGCCACCGCGTCGGCCAGAAACCCCTCAGCAGGACCGAAACCGGTGGCCGTGAGCCCCAACGGCTGTGTGACGAGCTCCGCCACGAGCCGGTCGAGCGGTGCGCCACCCGCGGCCTCGGCGATCAGCCCGAGCAGGATGAACCCCTGCGACGAATACTCGACCCGCGTGCCGGGTGAAGAACGCAACGGCCCGGTCCGGATCGCCTCCAGCAGCGCTTCCCGCGTCGGATGCTCGCGGTAGAGCGGAGTTCCGCCCGGCAGCCCGGACGTGTGCGCGAGCAGCTGCCGCACGGTGATCCCGGCCTTGTCGCCGCCCGCATACGCCGGCAGGTGCCGGGGGAGTGGCTCGTCGAGGTCGAGTAGCCCCCGTTCGGCCAGCGCCACCACCACGATCCCGACGACCGGCTTCGTCACCGACGCGAGATCCCATCGGCTCTCCTCGGTCGTCTCCGGACCGCCGTGCCAACGCGTGCCGAGCACCCCGCGGTCGAGCACCTCATCGGCTGTGCCGACCGACCACGCCGCGGCCGAGTACAAGCCCGATGTAGAAGCAAGAAGATCGAGCAGCTCAGTCCTCATCGGACACCGCCTGCAAGCTGGCCGGCCCCAGCTTCGCCGAAATCCGGTTCGCCGCCTCGGCCACCAGCGGGCCGAGTGCCGCGAACGCCTCCGGCTGCAGCGTGAACGTCAGCCCCGACACGCTGACCGCCCCGGCGACCACCCCGTCGGCATCCACCACCGGCGCGGCCACGCACCGCACATGCGCCTCGTACTGCTCGTCGTCGACGACGTACCCGAGACTGTCCACAGTGGCCAGTGAAGCGCGGATGGCGGCCGGATCCGTCGAAGTCTTCGCCGTCCACGCCTTCAACGGCCCGGAGAGCACCGCGTCGACCTCGGCGTCCGGCAACCGCGACAGGATTGCCCGCCCGACTCCCGTGCAGTACAGCGGCACTTCGCCGCCCGGCCGCGTGTTCAGCCGGTACGCCTGCTCCGGCTCGAGCTTCTCCACGTACACCGCCCGGTCGGCGTGGCGCACCGCGTAGTGCACCGTGTGCCCGGTCCGCCGCCGCAGGTCAGCGAGCACGGGGCGGGTGGACCGGGTGGCGCGGCTGCCGGCGAGCACGGCGGCCGAGAGCCCGAGCAGTCGTGGCCCGACGTCGTACTGGCCACCGCCCGTCGCGGCGGCGAAACCGGCGTCCGCGAACGTCTGTAGCATCCGGTGCGCGGTGGGTTTCGGCAGGTCGCAGGCCTTCGCGACGTCGGCGAGCCGGTGCGGCCCACCCGGGAGCGCGAGGGTCGCCAGCACTTCCAGTGCCTTGTCCACCGCGCCGCGGGGACTGTTCGCCGAGTCGTTGACAGCCTTGGTCACGGCGCCTACCTTAGCGCAATCGCATTCCATCTGACGGAACGGTCTTTCACTTCACGAAACGATCGAAAGGAGTAGGCACCCCGTGGCACCTCCGCGTCCCCGCCTGTCCCGCCGCGACGCCCTCCGGCTCGGCGGCCTCGCGCTGCCCGCACTCGCGCTGCCGAGCTTGCTCACCGCGTGCGGCAGCGCCGCCGGCACTCCCGGCACCGTGCTGCGCGTGGCCCAGACCTCGGACCCGAAAACCCTGGATCCCCAGAAACAGGGCGACCTGACCTCCATGAACGTGCTGATCAACATGTTCGACACGCTCACCACGCGAGGTCCGGACAACCAGCTCAAACCCGGGCTGGCCCTGTCGTGGTCCTCGCCCGACCCGCTGACCTGGCGCTTCAAGCTCCGGCCCGGCGTGAAGTTCCACAACGGCGAGCCGTGTGACGCCAAGGCCGTGGCCTTCAGCATCAACCGGCTGCTCGACCCCGCCACGAAGTCACCGATCGTCGAGCTGCGCTATGTGAAGCAGGCCGTGGTCGTCGACCCGCTGACGGTGGACCTGCGCTGCAGCGAGGCCGACCCGATCATCCCCGCCAAGGTCTCGCTGTTCGGCGGCGTCGCCGTGCCACCGGAGTACCTGAAGCAGGTCGGTTCTGCGGGCTTCGCGAAGCATCCGGTGGGCACCGGGCCGTTCACCTTCGAGGAGTTCGAGCGCGACCACCAGCTGCGGATGCGCGCGAATCCCGCGTACTGGGGCGGCAAACCGGCCTACGACGAGCTCGTGTTCCTGCCGATGGCCGACCCGTCGTCCTCGCTCGCGTCGCTGCAGAGCGACGAGGTCGACATCGTCGCGGGCCTGACGCCCGATGCCGCGCTGCAGATCCAGGGGTACCCGGGCGTCGAGATCCGCCACTTCCCGGGCATCCGCACCTCGTACCTCTCGCTCGACACCACGCAGGGCCCGTTGCGCGACGTGCGGGTGCGCCAGGCGCTCAACCA
The DNA here is from genome assembly GCF_040607795.1 of Amycolatopsis sp. NPDC005232. Taxonomy (NCBI): domain Bacteria; kingdom Bacillati; phylum Actinomycetota; class Actinomycetes; order Pseudonocardiales; family Pseudonocardiaceae; genus Amycolatopsis; species Amycolatopsis sp. NPDC005232. The sequence continues at coordinate 235,607 of NZ_JBEXHL010000011.1, forward strand.
CGCCGTCGACGTGCCGCTGCTGATCAAGGCGGTGCTCGACGGCAAGGCCCGCGAGGTGCCGACGATGTTCCCGCGCGAGTCGTTCGGCTTCGACCCGTCGATCGCGCCGTACACCCGTGACCTCGGCGAAGCCAAGCGGTTGCTCACCGAAGCCGGTTTCCCGAACGGCTTCGACACCTCGATCACCGCGCTGACGGCCGACTCCAACGTCGCCGAAGCGATCTCCGGGCTGCTGGCGAAGGTCGGCGTGCGGGCGCGCGTCGACCTGATGGACTCCGGCACCTACACCAGCCGCCTCACCTCGAACAACCGCAGCGCGCTCGGCCCGATCTACCTCGCCGCCAGCACCGGCTGGACGCTCGACGCCGAGAGCCTCGTGCAGTCCAACGTCCGCCACGACCGGCGGCAGAGCCGCTGGCACAACGCCGACGCCGACCGGCTCATCGACGCCGAGGAGCTCTCCCTCGCACCCGCCGCCCGGCAGCAGGCGTTCACGTCGCTGCAGAAACTTCTGAAGCAGGAGGCGCCGTTCGTGTTCCTCTACCAGATCGACAACACCTACGCGGTCAACACGAGGCCGACGTGGCAGCCCGGTGTCGTCGGCGTGCTCGCCATGGCCTCGGCGAAGGTGACCCCGTGACGGCGCCGGTCACCACCGCCACCCGGCCGGTCGCGCGAGCCGGGGCGGGCGTGCTGCGGGTGGTCGTGACGAAGGTGCTCACCGCGATCGTCGTGCTGTTCTTCGTGGCCACGGCGGCGTTCCTGCTCGTGCGGCTCTCGGGCGACCCCGTGAAGCTGATCCTGCCGCCCGACGCCACCGCGGCGCAGGAGGCGACGCTGCGGGCGAGCCTCGGGCTCGACCGGCCGCTCATCACGCAGTACCTCGACTACCTCGCCGGCCTGCCGCGGCTTCAGCTCGGCACCTCGCTCGTCTACGACCAGCCGGTGACCGACGTGCTGTTCTCCCGCGTCCCGGCGACGCTGGAGCTGGCCGGGGCCGCGCTGCTCGTGGCGCTGGCACTCGCGGTGCCGGCGGGCACGTTCGCCGCGATGCGCCGCGGCCGCGCCGGCGACTCCGGCGTGATGGCCGGTGTCCTGGTCGGACAGTCCACTCCGGCCTTCTGGGTCGGGATCCTGCTCATCCTGATCTTCGCCGTGCAGCTGAAGATCCTGCCCGCGTCGGGCTACGGCGGAATCGAACACCTGATCCTGCCCGCGGTCACGCTCGCCGTGTACTCGGTGGCGGTGATCGCGCGGCTGCTGCGCTCGTCGCTGATCGACGTGCTCGGTTCGGACTTCATCCGCACCGCGAAAGCCAAGGGCCTCGGCACTGGCGGGATCGTGCTCGGCCACGGCATGCGCAACGCCGCGCTGCCCGTGGTCACGGTCATCGGCCTCGAGGTCGGCTCGCTGCTGGGCGGCGCGATCCTCACCGAGCAGGTGTTCTCGTGGCCCGGCCTCGGCCGGCTCACGGTCGAGGCGATCCAGAACCGCGACTTCCCGCTCGTGCAGGCGGCGGTGCTGTTCTTCGCCGCCACGTTCGTGATCGTGAACCTGCTGGTGGACCTGTCCTACACGATTCTCGACCCGAGGGTGCGGGTGACCTCATGACCGCCATCACCGCTGTCGCCACTGTGCGATCCGTCCGGCCGAGCGCCGTGCGCGCGATGCTGCGCAATCGGCTCGGCGCCGTCGCCGTGGCCGTGCTCGCGCTGATGGTGCTGGTCGCGGTGTTCGCGCCGCTGATCGCACCGTACGACCCGGGCGCGCAGGACCTGCTGGTGCGCCTGCACCCGCCCGCGTGGCAATCGGGCGGTGACGCGAGCCACCTGCTCGGCACCGACCAGCTCGGGCGCGACATCCTTTCGCGGCTTTGTTACGGCGCACGGATTTCGTTGCTGGTGGGCGCGTGCGCGGCGCTGCTCGCCGGGATCGTCGGCGCGGCAATCGGGCTGGTGGCGGGGTTCCTCGGTGGCTGGTTCGATCGGATCCTCATGCGCCTGGCGGACATCCAGCTCGCCTTCCCGCCGATCCTGCTCGCTCTCGCCATCGTCGGGTTCCTCGGCTCCGGCCTGTGGTACGTGGTGCTGGTGCTCGGCTTCACGGGCTGGGTCTCCTACGCCCGTGTGATCCGCTCCGAGGTGCTTTCCTTGCGCACGAGGGAGTTCGTCACGGAGGCGCGGGCGATCGGCGTCACGGACCTCGCGATCATGCGCCGCCACCTGCTGCCCAACGTGATGGCGCCGCTCGCCACCATCGGCACGCTGCACGTGGCCGCCGCGATCGTGGCCGAGGCGTCGCTGAGCTACCTCGGCCTCGGCGTGCCGAAACAGACCGTGACCTGGGGTGGCATGCTCAGCGACGGCCAGCTGTACCTGGGCACGTCGTGGTGGGTGGCCGTGTTCCCCGGCATCGCGCTGATGCTCACCGCGCTGTCCGTCAACATCACCGGAGACGTCCTGCGCGACGTCGCGGACCCGAAGGCGTACCGCTCATGAGCCTCGTGGAGATCAAGGACCTGAGGGTCGAGTTCCGGCTCGACACCGGCACGGTCACGGCCGTCGACGGCGTGAGCTTCGCCGTGGACGAGGGCGAGACGCTGGCGGTGGTGGGGGAGTCGGGCAGCGGCAAGACGGCCACGGCCCTGTCGTTGCTTCGACTGAACCCCGAACCGCCGTGCGTGTACGAGGGTGAGGTGCTGCTCGACGGGCGTGACGTACTGCGACTGTCCGAAAAGGACCTCCGGAGCATCCGCGGCAACGACGTCGCCATGGTCTTCCAGGACCCGATGACGAGCCTCAACCCGGTGAAACGCGTGGGTGCGCAGGTCGCGGAAGTCGTCCGCCGGCACGCACGTGCTTCGCGGGCCGAAGCCGCCAAAGCCGCCGTCGAAGCGCTGGCCGAGGCGGGGATCCCGGACGCGGAACGGCGGGCGGCCCAGTACCCGCACCAGCTTTCCGGTGGGCTGCGCCAGCGCGTGATGATCGCGATGGCGCTGATCGGCCGGCCGCGGGTGCTCGTGGCCGACGAGCCGACAACCGCGCTCGACGTGACCGTGCAGGCACAGATCCTGGAGCTGCTCGTGGAGCTGCAGCGCCGCCACGGCATGGCGATTGTGCTCATCACCCACGACCTGGGTGTGGTGGCCGAGGTCGCCGACCGGGTCGTGGTGATGCGCTCGGGCCGCGTGGTCGAGACCGGGGCAGTGCTGCCGGTGTTCGAGACACCGCAAGAGGAGTACACGCGCGAGCTGCTGCGCGCCACACCGAAGCTGGAGCGGGTATGACGAACCTGGTCGAGATCCGGGGCCTGCGCAAGGACTACGGCGCGGTGGCCGCCGTGGACGACGTCGACCTCGACGTGGTCTCCGGCGAGACGCTGGCCGTGGTCGGCGAATCGGGGTCGGGCAAGACGACGCTGACGCGGCTGTTGCTGCGGCTGGCCGAGCCGACGGCGGGCAGTGTCCGTTTCGACGGCGCCGACCTGGCGACGCTGCCCGCGGCCCGCCTGCGCAAGGTGCGCCGCGAGATGCAGGTGGTGCTGCAGGATCCGTACTCCAGCATGAACCCGCGCCTGCGCGTCACCGAGATCGTGGGGGAACCGCTGGTCACGCACGAGCGCGGATTGCGCGGTCGGCGTGGCCGCACTCGGTTGCGCGCGCGGGTCGGCGAGCTGCTCGACGCCGTCGGCCTCGCGCCGGAGGTGCAGGACCGCTACCCGCACGAGTTCTCCGGCGGGCAGCGCCAGCGCATCTCCATCGCCCGCGCGCTCGCCCTCGAACCGCGGCTCGTCGTGCTGGACGAGCCGACGAGCGCCCTCGACGTCTCCGTGCAGGCGCAGGTGCTCGACCTGCTCGCCGAACTGCAGTCGCGGCTGCAGCTGACGTACGTGTTCGTGTCGCACAACCTCGCGGTGGTGCAGCAGATCGCCGACCGGGTGGCGGTGATGCGGGCGGGCCGGATCGTGGAGCTCGCGTCGAAACAGCGGCTCTTCTCGGCGCCGGAGCACGATTACACGCGGACGTTGCTCGACGCGGTGCCGGACCCGGATCCGCGGCGGGCCCGGCGATGGGCCGTGTCCTGAGGTGGCCGACGTGAGCTCAGTGCCGCGACAGCACCAGGCCCGCGCCGCCGAGCAGCACGATGTCGTCGGCCGGGCCCGTGTTGACCAGCACCCGCGGGGGTTCCGCGCCGGTGGCCCACGACGAGTCCTCGCGCAGCCGGTGCTCGATGCGGGCGCGGAACGCTTCGCCGCCTTCGGACGCTTCGCCGTGGAGGATGAAGAGGCCCGGGGCGAACAGCTGCTGGATGTTGACCAGGCCCAGGGCGATGTTGCCCGCGTACTCGTCGAGCAGCGGGTCGCCGGCCAGCTCACGGACGCCACGGGCCGCCAGGCCGCGCCGTTCGGCCTCGGCGCGCAGCCACGACGTGGTCGCGACGGTTTTCCAGCAGCCGCGTGCGCCGCAGGTGCACGGCAGGCCGCTGGCGGCCACCGTCATGTGCGCGCCGCTGCGCCCACCCGGCGGGGCGAGCACCTCGCCGTCGTAGAGGATGCCGACGCCGAGGACCTCGCCGGTGGACACCGACGCGAACGTCGTGCGGCCGCGGCCCGGGCCGAACCAGCGGTCGCCGAGGACCTGCACGCGCGCGAGGTGCTCCACGTGCACGGGGACACCCACGAGCCGGGTCACGACGTCGGCGACCGGGTAGCCGTGCAGCGCGGGCACCTCGTGGACCTCGATGATCACGCCCGCCGACGCGTCGACCAGGCCCGCGGCGGCGATCCCGACACCGGCCGGCGGGCTCGGGAACCGCAGCGCCGAGGCGAGCGCGGCGTCGATCTCGCCGCGGTCGGCCGTGCCGTGCGGGTACATCGCCTCGGCCTGCCAGAGCACCGTGCCCGACAAGTCGAGCAACGCGGCGCGGACGCGGCCGGGCACCAGCTCGACGGCGCCGAGCAGCGGTGCGTCCGGCGTGCGCGGCTCGGCAGCCGGGACCAGCCGCAGTGCTGGCCGTTCGCCGGAATTCATGCGGTCACGATGCCACGCCCGGCCCGACGAGGGGAGCCCACATGCCCGAACTGACGCGGATGACCTGGCGGGAGGTGCGCGCGGCCGCGCCGTCGGCCATCGCGGTGCTGCCGATCGGCTCGCAGGAGCAGCACGCGGGCCACCTGCCGATGGGCACCGACACGATGCTCGCCGAGGCCGTGGTCGACGGCGCGCTCACCCGCCTCGGCGGAGATCCGGAGGTCGTGCGGCTGCCCGCGCTGCCGTTCGGCCACAGCCCGCACCACCTGTTCGCCGCGGCCGTGTCGCTCTCGGCCGCCACGCTGCAGGCCGTGCTCGCCGACGTGCTCGATTCGCTCGTGCGCAGCGGCTTCCGGCGCGTGTTCGTGGTCAACGGCCACGGCGGCAACGACGAGATCATGCGCCTGGCGGTGAAGCAGTACGCGCTGCAGGCCGACGTCGCGCTCGCCGCGTGCTCGTACTGGTCGCTCGGCGAAGCCGCTTCGCCGGGTCACGCCGGGCTGTTCGAGACGTCGCTGATGCTTGCCGCGAAGCCGGACCTGGTGCGCGAACCCGCGCCGCGGCCCGACGTGACCCCGCCGCCGTTGTTCGACCGGCCGCCCTACCCCGGGCTGACGGTGGAGCGCCACGGCGAGTGGGCCCGCGTCGGCGGCTCCACCGACGACGCCACGGCGGCGACCGCCGACCGCGGTGCCGACCTGCTCGACCGGCGGGTGGCGGCCTTGGCGGCCGCGATCCGCGCGTTCGACAACGCCACCGCGGCCACCGGAGAACACGTACACACCGAAGGGGAGGCATGAAGATCACCGACGTCGACGTGCAGGTCGTGAACCTGCCGTTGACCAACCCGTTCACCAGCTCGTTCGAGACCAAGACGGGGGAGACCCGCACGGTCGTGCGCCTGCGCACCGATACCGGTGTGGAGGGCTGGGGCGAGACGATGTGGGGTCGCCCGGTCGCGGAGCTCACGCGCCAGCTCGGCGCGGAGCTGGTGGGCAAGAGCCCGTTCGCGCTGGAGGCGTTCCACCAGCGGCACCACATGGTGCCCTTCTTCCACGGCTACCTGGGCTACGCGGCGCTGGCGGCGCTGGACGTCGCGTGCTGGGACGTGATGGGCAAGGCCACCGGCCAGCGCGTGACCGACCTGCTCGGTGGCCCGGTGCGCGAGGAGGTGCCGATCACCGCGCTGGTGACCCGCGCCGACGCGCCCGGCGCGCAGGGCAGTGAGCTGGCGCAGGGGATCGCCGAGCACGCGGCGAAGGTCGTGGCCGAGGGTGGCTTCACGGCCGTGAAGCTCAAGGGCACCACGGATGTCTTCGGGGACGTCAAGATCATGCGGGAGCTGCGGCGGGCGCTGCCGGACGTCGAGCTGCGCGTGGACCCGAACGCCGCGTGGTCCGTGCCTGACTCGATCCGCGCGGGGCTGGCGATGGAGGAGCTCGACCTGGAGTACCTCGAGGACCCGTGCGTGGGCATCGAGGGCATGAGCCAGGTCCGCGCGAAGGTGCGGATCCCCTTGTGCACCAACATGTGTGTGGTGCGGTTCGAGGAGTTCGCCCCGGCGATGCGCCTCGGCGCGGTTGACGTGATCCACGGCGACGTCTACAAGTGGGGCGGCATCGCGGCGACGAAGGCGCTCGCCGCGCACTGCGAGACGTTCGGCCTCGGCATGAACCTGCACAGCGGCGGCGAGCTGGGCATCGCGACGGCCGCGCACCTCGCCGTGGTCGCCAGCACGCCTGTGCTCTCGCGCGCGATCGACAGCATGTACTACCTGCACGTGGACGACATCGTCGAGCCGCTGCGCCTGGAGGCCGGCCGTCTGCGCGTGCCGACCGGCCCCGGCCTGGGTGTGGAGGTCGACGAGGACAAGCTGGCCTTCTACGCCGCGAAGAACGCCGCCGAAGGCGACCTCACGGGCTGACGCGCGCGAGCACGTCGTCGAGGGAGCGCACCAGCGCTTCGGGCGAGCCGTGCAGGTGGGACAGCGCGGTGCCGCCCTGCTGGGCGGTGAGCAGCGTCAGGGCGAGGTGCTCCGCGGAGACGTCCGCGGGGATCTCGCCCGCCGCTTGGGCGCGGCGGACGAGCGTGGTGATGGCGTCCTGCCAGCGGTCGAAGAGGCGCGCGAGGGTGGTGCGCAGCTCGGCGTCGTCGTCGACCTGGCCGACGAAGGCGCCGAGCGGGCAGTTGCCGTAGCCGCTCTCGTCGGCCGCGGCGAGCACCTCGTCGCGCCAGCGGCGCAGATCGGTGCACTCCTCGTCGTGCAGCGACGGCTGCGCGGCCAGCACGCGCTCCAGCTGGTACTCCAGCACGGCGACGGCGAGGTCCTGCTTGCCGCCGAAGTAGTGGTACAGCTGGGATTTGCCGGTGCCGCTCTCGGCGAGCACCTCTTCCAGCGGCGTGCCGCCGATGCCGCGCTCGTGCATCAGCCGCGCGGCCGTGGTCACGATCTTCTCGCGCGTGCGGCGGCCGCGGCTCGTGGTCGGTTCGGGGCGCATCTACGCGGGATAGGTCTCGTAGTGTCGGGTGTCGAGCGTCGCGGGGTCGAACTTGCCTGCGATCGAGCCGATCCACTGCTTGAACAGCGGGCCGGCGCGGAAACCCCGCTCGTGCGCCTCGACCGACGTCCAGTCCACCGCCACGGTGAAGCGGCCGGGTTCTTCCACGCAGCGGCTGACCGTCGCCGACAGGCAGTCCGGGTGCGCACGCAGGTAGGGCACACCCGAAGCGATGGCCCGGCCCAGCTCGTCTTCACCGCCGGGCAGCGCGGTGAGGGTGGCGACTTCCGTGACCATGACTGCCTCCCTCAGGCGATTTCGACGGGCAGGTCGGTGCGGGCGCTCCACTCGTTCCACGAGCCGTCGTAGTTGGTCCCGAGGGGATAACCGGCGATGGCGAGTCCGAAGAGGACGGTCGAGGCCGCGACGCCGCCGTTGCAGTAGGCCACGATCGGCCGGCCGGGGTCGAGCTCGGCCGCGGTGAAGAGGTCTTTCAGCTCGGCCGCGGAGCGCCAGGTGCCGGTGGCGAGGTCCACGAGGTCTTCGCGCGGCACGTTCACGGCACCGGGGATGTGCCCCGGCCGGTTGCCGGGACGCGCGATCTCGCCGGTGTACTGGCCGGGATCACGGGCGTCGACGAGCTGGATCTCCGGTTTGTCCAAAGCGGCCAGCACGTCCTCGGCCGTGGCCCGCAGTTCCGGGCGGGTGCGCGGGGTGAACACCGCGCGGGGGTGCTGCGGCACGGCCGTGTCGACGGACCGGTTTTCCCGCTGCCACCGCGTGAAGCCGCCGTCGAGCACGACCACGCGGTGGTGGCCGTAGTAGTGCAGCGCCCACCACAGCCGCGTGGCGAACGTCGACGCCGGGTGCGTGTCGTAGGCCACCACGAGGTGCTCGTCACCGATCCCGGCCCGCGCCATCGCGTCGGCGAACTGCCGCTCGGTGGCCACCTGCACGGGCACGGCGTCGTCCGGGTCGACGATGTCGCGCGTCCAGTCGAGGAACACCGCGCCGGGCACGTGACCGGCCGCGTACTCGTCGGCCGAGCTCTCGTAGCCGAGGCCGGCCGGCCGCGGTGAAGAGGTCCCCGCGCCCTGGCCGGGCAGCGGCGGCACGGAGCCGCGGATGTCGACGACCCGGACGTCCGGATCGTGCAGGTGTGCGGCCAGCCACTCGGTGGTGACCAGGAAATCGGTGCGTGGCATCGGCTCGGGCCCGTCCCTTCGGCGGGTCGGTGCCCGCCTTCAGTCTGTACCATACAGTACAGTTCTGGACAGTGTCATTCCCGGCAGGTCAGCGCAGCGCGTTGATCGTGATGGTCAGCGTGTCCGGGTCACCCGCCTGTACGGCGCCGCTGAAGTCCGGGCCGGGGGAGACGTCGTCGTAGGGGAAGGCGTAGCCGCGGTTGTCCGGCAGGCGGCTGTGGACGATGCGGGCGTAGTGGTTGGTTTCGGTGGCGGTGTAGAACTTTGCGGGGTCTTCGCCGTCCGGCTGGTTCGGGTTGTCGAGCAGCGTCGTGCGGTTCAGTGCGGCCGCCAGCCGCGGAACGATGGCCTTGCGTGCGTCGCTGTCACCGTCCTTCAGCGCGAACGGGCCGCTGTCGCAGCTCCACACGTCCGCGGTGACTGGTTTGGCGAACAGTTCGCCGTTGGTGAAGGCGAGCATGCCGTCGCTGCCGACGCGACCGGTGAACTTGCCCAGGCCCGGGATCTGAGAGTCGACGGTGAGGTCGGCGCCCGCGTACTTCTGCCAGGCCGAGTCGATGTACCCGTCGAGGTAACCGGTGAAGCGGTCGGCGCGGTGCTGCGCGGACAACGCGCGCAACGGACGGCCGTCGGAGCCGGCGTCCACGAGTTCGGCCCACGCGCCGCCCTGGGCCTTGAGCGCGTCGCAGATCGGGTCGAGCGAGCGGGCGGGCAGGCCGGGCACGGTCTGGTCGCCCGAGCCGGTGGTCCGCAGGTGCAGGCCAAGGGGGATCGCGACGAAGTCGACGTAGCTGATGTTGGCGAACAGCACCGCGTCGTTGAAGGTGAACTCGCAGAACGACCAGTCGCGGCCGTGGTTCGGGTCCGCGGTGTTGACGAAGCTCGGGTGCACCAGCGCGGGGCCGGAGTTGACGAAGAAGTCGAGCTTCGCGTCGGTCACCACGTAGATCCGCGCACCCGCCATCTTCGGCACGCTCACCTGCGGCAGCGATTTCACCGGGATGGCGCAGTCCTCGGTGAGCGGTGTCTGGTCCGCTGCTGGGGAGGGCGGGTAGTACGGCGTGCCGTCGGCCTTGAGGATCACGACCTTGTTGCCTGGTGCGATACCCGTGATGTAGGCGTAGGTTTCGCCGGCGCCGGAGCGGTCGTCGAACGCGACCTTCACCGTGTCGGGCGTCGCCGCGGAGGCGATGCCCTTGCCCCACAACGGAAAGGTGGCCGCCGCGGCGGACGCGCCGAGGAAAGCTCGTCGGGAAATCAAGGAAAACGCCTCCTGGGGACGGGGAGTGTTCGGTGGGCCGGTGGGGCCCGCCGCCGCAGGCCTCACCGGCCGGGTCAGCCGACCTGGAGGTCGATGCAGGAGTAGAACGCGTTGGCCGTGTCCGCGATGTTCCACACGGCGAGCACGGTCTGGCGGCCGGTGTGGCCGCCCAGGTCCACCTGGTGTGTCACGGTTTCCGGCGGCTGCTGGTTGTGGCCGTCGAAGCTCGCGATCTGCTCGTCGCCGATGAAGTACTCGTAGCTCGCGGTGCTGTGGCGCGCGGTGAAGGTCCACGTGAACGTGACCGTGGAGCCGACGGACGCGGCCTGCCAGGGCTTGGAGTTGTCGTTCAGCTCGGCGTACTCTTCCTTGCCGCCGTTGCAGCCGTGCAGGCCCTTGGGCCCTTCGACGCTCTGCGGTTCGTACTTGATCGCCCCGCAGTCCACGATCCCCTGCGCGCACTGCGCCTGCCGGCTGGCGGGGGAGTTGACGTAGCCGTGGGCGCTCGCGATGCCGGTGGGTCCGACGAGCACGAGCACGGGTGCGAGGGCGGCGCCGGTGAGGCCGGCGATGATCTTCCGGTTCGCTTTCATCCGAGCTCCTTCGGGGACTGCTCGCGACCCGAGGGAACGGCGAGCGAAGGATCGATTCGTGGTCTAGACCATAACCACAGGAACCGGACTCGGTCAACAACTGGCGAAGTGCATACGGAAGTTGGTTATCGGGCAACTGATCGTCATGGTTCAGTGCATCGAAGCGCCGGCTTCCCGCGCCGCGTGGACGAACGTGCGCACCGCCGGGGCGATCCCGTCGGCGTGGTACGCGACCCCGATGCCCAGCTGTGGCCGTGGGCCCCGAATCGGCCGGTAGACCACGCCGGCGCGGGTGAGGCGCTGCGTCTCCGAGGCGATGAACCCGAGACCGAGGCCGGCCGCGACCAGCGCGATGATCGACTGCGCGGGGTGGGCTTCCATCGCGATCTTCAGGCTGAAGCCCGCTTCGCGGCACAGCAGCAGCACGGTGTCGTAGAGCTGCGGCGCGATCTGACGCGGGAAGATCACCACCTGCTCGCCTTCGAGGTCGCCCAGCTCGAGTGACTCGTGCGCCGTCAGCGGGTGGCCTTCCGGGAGCGCGAGCTGGAACGGTGCCCGGCCGATCTCTTCGACCGCGAGGCCGGCGTCGTCCAGTGGCGGGTGCACCACGCCGACGTCGAGGTCGCCGCGGCGCAACGCGTGCTCCTGCTCCGCGGTGGTCAGCTCGCGGACCACGAGGCCGACGTTCGGCAGCCGTGCGCGGAACAATGCGGCGATCTCCGGGTAGACGACGTAGAGCGCGGGCGAGGTGACGCCGACCGTGAGCTGACCGACCTCACCGCGGTCGGTTCGCAGGGTGAGCGCCGCGGCGTCGTCCATCTGCCGCAGCACCTTGCGCGCCTCGGCCAGGAAGACCTCTCCCGCCCGGGTGAGCGAGACCGAGCGCTTGTTCCGGTGGGCGAGACGCACGTCGAGTGCTCGCTCGAGGCGCAGGATCTGCTGGCTCATCGCCGGCTGGCTGATGTGACAGCGCTCGGCGGCACGGCTGAAGTGCAGTTCTTCGGCGAGCGCCACGAAGCACTCGAGTCCGGTCCGGTCCATTGGCCCAGCCAACTCTGATAATTAAAACAAATCAATAGATCCAGACAAAGAGTTGGACCCAATCGTCTCGGCGCTCTTACCGTGGCCTGCGCCACTCGAAGAACGGAGAGCACCGAATGCTGTTGCCGACGTCCGACGGTCCGCCGATCCGCGTCACGTCCGTGGAGACGACCGTCGTCAACGCGGAGCTGCGGAACTGGATCCTGGTCAAGGTCCGCACCGACCAGGACGGCCTGTACGGCTGGGGCGAGGCGAGCCTCAACTGGAAGACCCGGGCCGTGACCGGAGCGATCGAGGACCTCGCGCCGCTGGTGATCGGCCGCGACCCACGGGACATCGAGCAGATCGTGCGCGTGCTGACCAAGCACAGCTACTACCGCCTCGGCATCATCGGGGCCACCGCGATCAGCGGCATCGAGCACGCGCTGTGGGACATCTTCGGCAAGTCCGTCGGGCTGCCGGTGTGGCGGCTGCTCGGCGGCCGGGTCCGCGACTCGGTGCGCGTGTACACCCACCTCGGGCTCGGCGACATGAGCTCGGTCTACGACACGGCCGACGCCGGCCGGCTGCGCGAGAAGGCCGCGGCGGTCGTCGAGCAGGGCTACGACGCGCTCAAAGTCGTGTTCATCCCCTACGGCAACCACCTCACCGTCGCCGCGGAGCGCCGACACGTCGACAAGCTGATGGCGACGCTGCGCGACACCGTCGGCCCCGACGTGGACATCATGGTCGATTTCCACGGCCGCACCGCGTCCGTCGCCGCGGCCTTGCAGTACATCGAGGTGCTGGCGCCGTACGAGCCGCTCTTCTGCGAAGAACCCGTGCAGCCCGGTGACACGGAAGCACTGCGGCAGGTCGCCGAGCGTTCGCGCGTGCCGATCGCGACCGGGGAACGGCTGGTGGGCCTCGGGGAATTCCTGCCGGTGTTCGCGGCGAAGGCGGTGCACGTCGCGCAGCCCGACCTCAACCACACCGGTGGGCTGCTGGAGGGCAAGCGCATCGCGGCCGTCGCCGACACCGAGCTCGTGGGCGTCGCGCCGCACAACCCCAACGGCCCGATCGCCGGGGCCGCGGCCCTGCACTTCGACGTGAGCACCCCGAACTTCGTGATCCAAGAGGAGATGAGCGGCGCGGTGAGCTGGTACGACGACGTCGTGCGCACCCCGATGACCCGGGTGGGCAGCCACTGGCAGGTCCCCGACGCACCCGGACTCGGGGTCGAGGTGGACGAGCGGGAGGCCGCGAAGCACCCGTTCAAACCGGAAGTGCCGCACAGCAGCTCGGCCGTGCTGGCCGACGGAACGGTGGTGGACTGGTGACCACCACGATGCGGACGTTCGCCCACCCCGCCGGCGTGCACAACGCCACGCCGCCGCGGGTGGTCTTCGGCCCCGGCACCTCGGCTGGCCTGCGCGACGAGGTGGAGCGCCTCGGCGCGAGCCGGGCGCTGGTCGTCACGACCCCGGGCCGCACCGAGCTCGGTGACCGGTTCGCGACCGCGATCGGCGATCGCTGCGCGGGGCTGCTGCCCGAGGCCGTGAGCCAGGTGCCGGTGGAGCTCACGCGCCGCGGCGCCGAGAAGGCGGAGAGCCGCGGCGCCGACTGCCTCGTCGCGATCGGCGGCGGCGCGGCGACAGGCCTGTGCAAGGGCATCGCGTACCTCTCCGGACTGCCCATCATCGCCGTGCCCACCACGTACTCCGGCTCGGAGATGACGGGCTTCTGCGGGATGACCGCCGACGGCGTGAAGCGCATGCACGAAAGCCTCGCGATGCGACCGTCCACAGTGATCTACGACGCCGAGCTGTCGCTGTCGCTGCCGCCGGCGACCAGCGCGTCGAGCGCGATGAACGCGCTGGCGCACTGCATCGACGCGATCTACCTGCCCAGCCTGAGCCCGCTGATCGCGCCCGCCGCGGTCGAGGGCGCCCGGGTGGTGGCGACCACGCTGCCGGCGCTGCTCGCGAACCCGGGCGATCTCGCGCTGCGCAACGAAATGCTCTACGGCGCCTACCTTTCCGGGGCCGCGCTCACCGGCGGCTTCGCGATGCAGCACGCGATCGCGCACATGCTCGGCGGCAGCTACGACGTGGAGCACGGTGTCGCGCACGCCGTGGTGCTGCCCTACGTGACCGACCACCTCGTGCGCCACGCGCCGGGGCCGCTCGGCCGGATCGCGGCCGCGCTCGGCACCGACGACCTCGCCGGCGCCCTGTGGGACCTCGCCACCGGCTCGGGACTCCCGGTGCGCCTCGCCGACGTCGGCTTCGGCCCCGGCGACGAGGACCGCGCCGTCGAGATCGCGACCACGGCCGACGGTGCTCCGGCCACGCTCGACACCCACGATGGCGGCCGGGCGGGCAACCCGGCGCCGGTCACGCCGGACGCCGTGCGCGCCATCCTCCGCGCGGCTGCCGACGGGACCCGGCCGGGTGGTTCGCGATGAGGATCCTGCTGATCGGCGAAGCCGCGGACCACGAGGACGACCTGCGCGCGCACCTCGCGCAGCCGTACGAGGTGGCCGGATTGCCGTGGGCGGCCGCCGACTCGGCGAGGTTCGACGCCGAACTCGGGCCGGACGACGTCGTCGTCTCGTTGCGCTTCTCCCGCCCGGAGGGCCAGGCGCCGCCGTTCCGGCTGCTGCACGTGCCTGGCGCGGGCCTCGACCGGATCGACTTCGCCGCGCTGACCCCGGAAACCGCCGTGGCCAACGTGTTCGAGCACGAGGCGCCGATCGCGGAGTTCGTCCTCGCCCGGCTGCTGGAGTGGGAGATCCGGGCGGCAGAACTGCAGGCGTCGTTCGGCGCGGACGCGTGGCCGGAGCTCTATGCGCACCGCGTCCCGCACGGCGAGCTGTACGGCAAGACGCTCGGTCTCGTCGGCTACGGGCGCATCGGGCGGGCCATCGCCGAGCGCGCCGCCGGGTTCGGCGTCGAGGTGCTCGCGGTGGACGACTTCGCGAGGGGTGACGGCATCGCGAAGGTGCTGCCGACCGCCCGGCTGGCGCAGGTGCAGGAAACGGCCGACTACCTCGTGCTCGCCTGCCCGCTCACGGCCGAGACGACGGGGCTGATCGACGCCGCGGCATTGGCGCGGATGCCGGCCCACGCCGTGCTGGTGAACATCTCCCGCGCGCCGATCGTCGAGGAGACCGCGCTCTACGAAGCCTTGCGGGACAACGGGATCGGCGGCGCGATCCTCGACGTCTGGTACCGCTACCCCGGCAGCGGCGGGGAGGCCGTGGCCCCCGCGGCACACCCGCTGTGGGACCTGCCGAACGCCTGGTGCACGCCGCACTCCAGCGCCTGGACCACCCAGCTGCCGCGCCGCCGCTACGCGGTCATCGCGGAAAACATCAACCGGCTCGCCGCAGGGGAGCCGTTGCGCCACGTCGTTCGCCCGCCGAATGGCACCGCTCAAGGAGGAGCAAGCCATGACCCCCACCGGAACACCTGACCAGATCTGGGCCGAGTCCCGGCGCCGCCTCATCCCGGGGACGGTGATCGGGAGCCTCATCGAGTGGTACGACATCGCCGTCTACGGCCAGGCCGCGGCGCTCGTTTTCGGCACGCTGTTCTTCCCCCAGTTCTCCGACACCGCCGGACGCGTCGCCGCGTTCGCGACCTTCGGCGTGGGCTACTTCGCCCGGCCGCTCGGCGCGATGATCTTCGGCCACGTGGGGGACAAGTACGGTCGCCGGTTCTCCCTCGTCTGCACGCTGCTGCTGATGGGGATCGCGACTGTCGTGATCGGGCTGTTGCCCACCTACGCGGGCATCGGGATGCTCGCGCCGGTGCTGCTCGTGGTCTGCCGGCTGCTGCAGGGGCTGGGCGTCGGCGCCGAGTACGTGGGCGCCGTGACCATGGTCGCGGAGTTCGCGCCGGCGAAGAAGCGCGGCTACTTCGCCTCGCTGCCCGCCTCGGGGGTGTTCCTCGGGATCGGGCTGGCGGCCGCGGTGAGCGCGAGCGTCTCGGCGCTGCCGAACGACCAGCTGATGAGCTGGGGCTGGCGAGTGCCGTTCCTGCTGAGCTTCGTCGTAGTCGGCATCGGCCTGCTCATCCGCCTGCGCGTGCCCGAGTCGCCGGTGTTCTCCGAGCTGAAGGAAGCCCGGGCCCGCACCAAGGTGCCTGCCCTCACCATGATCAAGGCGATGCCGAAGCGGCTGCTGCTGGTGATGGTCGCCAACGGCGTGCTGGCGTTCAACATCTACGTGGTGCAGACCTATTCGCTCAGCTACCTGGCGGGCAAGGGCGTGGCCAAGAGCAGCGCGCTCGTGGCGGTGCTGGTCGGCTGCGCGGTCGGTGCGGCGGTGATCCCCGTGCTGGGCAAGGTTTCCGACCGCTCCGGGCGCAAGCCGGTGTACCTCGCGGTGAGCGCTTTCTGCGCGCTGGTGCCGTTCCCGTTCTTCTGGCTGCTGGACACCCGCAACGTGGGCCTGATCGTGCTCGCCTTCGCCCTCGCGCTCGGCGGCTGCCTCGCGATGTTCGGTTCGCAGGCCGCGTTCTATGCCGAGCTGTTCCCCGCGCAGTACCGCTTCAGCGGTTTCGCGCTGGGCCGCGAGATCCCCGGCGCGGTGCTGTCGGGACCCGCCCCGGTGATCTGCGTCGGCCTCGTGACGCTCGGCGCCGGTTCCCCGAGCCTCGTGGCGGTCGCGATGGTCGTGGTCGCCGTCGCCGGCCTGCTCGCGGTGCTCGCCCTGCCGGAGACCCGCGGCATCGACCTGGCACCGATGGTCGAGCCCTTTCCCGCGGTGACCGAGCGCGCGGGCGCCTGACCCCCGTTCCGGGCCGGCTGCCCCCCACCGGTCCGGAACGGGTTCCACACCACGTCCTAAGAACGCTGTCCCGACAGCAGCTCGAACGCCTCCCACATCCCGGAGTAGCGGCCGCCGCGGGCGAGCAGCTCGTCGTGGCCGCCGGCCTCGGCGATGCGGCCGCGGTCGAGCACCACGATGCGGTCGGCCGACTGCGCGGTCTGCAGCCGGTGGGCGATCACGATGGTCGTGCGCCCGGCCGAGAGCGTCCGCATCGCCTCGGCGACATGGGCTTCGGCCGCGAGGTCGAGGTTCGATGTCGCCTCGTCGAGCAGCAGGATCGCCGGGTCCACGAGCTGGGCGCGGGCAAGCGCGAGGAGCTGGCGCTGCCCGGCCGAGAGCGAGCGGCCGCGTTCGGCGATCTCGTGCAGGTAGCCGCCGGGCAGTGTGGCCACGAACTCGTGCGCCCCGACGGCCCGCGCGGCCGCCTCCACCTCGGCGTCGGTGGCGTCGGCGCGGCCGTAGGCGATGTTGTCGCGCACGGTGCCGGTGAACAGGAACGCCTCCTGGGGCACGTAGCCGAGCGCGCGACGGTAGGCGGCGAGGTCGAGCGAGCGCAGGTCGTGGCCGTCGACGCGGACGCTGCCGGTGTCCGGGTCGTAGAAGCGCGCGAGCAGCTTCACCAGCGTCGACTTGCCCGCGCCCGTCTCGCCGACCAGCGCCACGGTCTCGCCGGCCGCGATCGTCAGGTCGACCTCGCGCAGCGCCTCCGGCGGTTTCGCCACGGCCTGCGAGCCCGCGACCAGCCGCGGGTCGGCGGGACCACGGCGTTCACCCGTGCCGAGCGCCGGCGCCGACGGATACGCGAAGCGCACCCCGTCGAAGGTGATTTCGCCGCGTAGCCGGCCGGGGTCGATCGCCTGGACGGCGGGTGGGGTGAGCGTCTCCAGCCGCATCAGGTCGGAGATGCGGCTCACCGACACGCGCGTCTGCAGCCACGAGTCGAACACCTGCGACAGCTGCTGGATGGGGGAGAAGAACAGATCGATGTAGAGGATGAACGCGATCAGCGCGCCCGGCGTCAGGCGGCCGGTGTAGATCATCCCGGCGCCGACCCCGAGCACGATCGCGTCGGCGCCCGCCGAGAGGAACTGCACGAACGGGAAGTACGTGGCGGCCAGCCGCTGCGCGGAGTAGCGCGAATCGAGGTAGTCGCGCCCGAGCCGGCGGAACCGGCGGATCGTCTCGTCCTCGTGGGCGAACGCCTGGGACTCGCGCACGCCCGAGAGGCTCTCCTGGAAGTCGGCGTTCACGATCGCCACGCGGTCGCGCGCCACTTCGTAGAGCTTCGCGGCGCGCCGGCGGAAGATCACCGTGCCGATGGCCAGCGGCACCACCACCGACAGCGTGCACAGGCCCAGCAGCGGGTTGACCACGACGAGCGTCACGCCGACCCCGGCGAACGTCACGAACGCGACCAGCGCCGAGAGCAGCCCGTTCTGGATGAGCGACTCGAACTGGTCGACGTCGGTGGTCATCCGCGTCATGATCCGGCCGGCCATCTCGCGCTCGTAGTAGTCGAGCGAAAGGCGTTGCAACTGCGCCCAGATCCGGATCCGCAGCGACAGCATCACGCGCTGAGCGGTCCGGCCGGTCACGAACGTCTGCGCCACCTCGTCGAGGAACGCGATCAGCGTGATCAGCAGGAACAGCCCTGCGGCACCGAAGAGCACGGCCTGCGCGCCCTGCAGCACGCCGTCGTCGATGCCGCTCTTGACGAACACCGGCCCGATCACCGACGCGACGGCGTCGATCACCACGAGCAGCAGCCCGAACAGCAGCGGCCGGCGGAACTCGCGCAGCAGCGTGCGCAGGGAGAACGTGCGCTCCTGGCGGGCTTCGGTGGCGAGGTCGACCTTCGCGAAGTCCCGCACGGGTTTCAACTGGTCGACGCGGGCGAGCAGCTGCGGGGTCGGAGGCAGTGCGGCGCGCCACCCGCTGCCGCCGGCGGAGCCGCCGAGGCCGGCGCCGATGCCCACGGCTCCGGCGGCGCGGGCCGTGACGCGCCGGCCGTTGCCGTTCTGCCCGTTGCGTTCCCCCCGCCAGGCCGACGCGGTGGTGCCCGCCACGGTGAGGGCCTCGATGCGGTCGCCGACTCGTTCGGCGGCTTCCTCCTCGAGGCCGGTGAGCAGCGTGCGGTAGAGGGCACTGCGCTCGACCAGCTCCTCGTGGGTGCCCTGGTCGGCGACCACGCCGCCGTCGAGCACCACCACGCGGTCGGCCAGGTGCAGCGTCGAGCGGCGGTGCGCGACGAGCAGCGTGGTGCGCCCGGCCAGCACCGTGCGCAGCGACGCGTTGATCGACTCCTCGGTGTTGGCGTCGACGGCGCTGGTGGCGTCGTCGAGCACGAGAACCCGCGGGTCGGTGAGGATCGCGCGGGCCAGCGCCACTCGCTGGCGTTGCCCGCCCGAGAGCGAGAGCCCGCGTTCGCCGACCACGGTTTCGTAGCCCTGCGGCAGGGCGCGGATGAAAGCGTCGGCCTCGGCGACCTCGGCGGCGGCGACGATCTCCTCGTCGGTGGCGTCTGACCGGCCGTAGGCGATGTTGGCGCGGATGGTGTCGGAGAACAGGAAACTCTCCTCGAACACCACACCGACCTGGGACCGCAGGGATTCGAGCCGAACCGTGCGCAGGTCGTGCCCGTCGAGTAGCACGGCGCCGGACTCCGGGTCGTGGAAACGGGACACGAGCGTGGTCGCGGTGGTCTTGCCGCTGCCGCTCGGGCCGATCAGCGCGACGCGCTCGCCGGCCGCGATGTGCAGGTCGAAGCCACGCAGCACCGGCGCGTCGGGCGAGTATCCGAAGTGGACGTTCTCGAACCTGATCTCGCCCTTGGCCGTCGGCAGTTCCACGGCGTCGGGGGCGTCGGCGATGTCCGGCTCCAGGTCGATCAGCTGGAAGATCCGCTCGACGCCCGCGCGGGCCTGCTGGCTGATCGCGAGCACACCCGCGAGCTGACGGGCGGGGGCCATCAGCTGCCCGACGTAGGTGGAGAAGGCGAGGAACGTGCCGAGGCTGAGCCCGTGGTGCAGCGCGAGCCAGCCGCCGAGCACGAGAATCGCGACCTGCCCGAGCGCGGGGATCGCCTGAAGCAGCGGCTGGTACCGCGACTGCAGCCGCACGGCCCGAAGCTGCATGCCGTAGAGGTCGCCGGCGGTGTCGGCCAGGCGGCCCAGCTCCCGGTCCTCCTGACCGAACGCCTTGACCACGCGCACGCCGTTGACGTCCTCGTCGACGATCTGCACCACGTCGCCCTCGCGCTGCTGCGCGGCCCAGGTGGCGGGGAAGATCCGCCGGCGCATCCGGTAGGACACCATGAGCAGCAGCGGCACCACGACCAGGCTCACCAGCGCGAGCAGCGGCGAGAGGACCAGCATCACGCCGAGCGAGAGCAGGACCAGCAGGATGTTGCCGCTCATGATGGGCAACAGGCTCAGCAGGCCCTGTACGAGCGCGGAGTCGGACGTCGCGCGCGACACGAGCTGGCCCGTGGGCATGCGATCGAGGTTCGCGAAGTCCATGCGCTGCAGGTGGGCCTGGATGTCGTTGCGCAGGTCGTACTGCACGGCCAGCGCGACCCGGCCGCCGCGGTAGCGCCGCTGGTAGGCGAACACGAACGCGGCCGCGGCGAGCACGAGCAGCGCGATCAGCCACGGCCACAGCGACGCCGAGCGGCTGAGGATCACCCCGTCCACGATCTGGCGTTCCAGCAGCGGCACCACGGTCTGGCAGGCGCTGCCGAGCACGGCGGCGCCGAAGGCGATCAGCAGCTCGCGGCGGTGGCGCAGGACATAGCCGCCGAGGCGGCGCAACCAGCGGGACTTCTCTTCGGGTTCGCTCACCGGTTTCCGGCCGACCGCTCGGCCATGACCTCGTCGATCGCGTCACCGAGCCGGCCAAGCGACTCGAGCACCACGTCGCCGTCGGGCGTGCGGGCGACCAGCGCGAGGAGCCCCTTGATCATCTCGGCCTCGGTGGCGGCGAGCAGCCGTTCGCCTTCCGGTGTCAGGGAAAGCGCCGTGGCCCGGTGGTCGGCGTCGACATCGCCGCGGACCAGGAGGCCGCGTTTCGTGAGCGCGTCGACGGCGGCGCTGATCGCCGGACGGCCGAGCGCGAGCCGCCGGGCCACACGGGAGGCGCGCTCGTCGCCCGAGGCGACGGCGGACAGCACGCGGTAGTGGGCGAGGTTCAGCTCTCCCGACGAGCGCTCCAGCAGCCGCGAGACGCGGGCCAGTGCGCGCACGGCGCTCGTCGCGGTCTGCTCGCGGGATTCTCCGGGGGAGGGCATGATCCCGACTGTAACCCCTGTTTGTTCGATCGTCGAACTAGTGGGTCTCGGCGGACCGAACAAGATTCGGTAGCCTGGGCTCGACCGGACTGGGTCGACAACGGAGTTCTCTGCTCACGCGCGCCGTGGGCAGAACGAGGTTCGGAGGTAGCGTGAGCTTCAACCTGGCCACGATCTTGCACGAGTCCGCACTCGCCCAGCCGGAAAAGGACTTTCTGCGTTTTCCGGGTGGAATCCACTCCTATGCCGCGGTGGACGAGGCGTCCGGCCGGGTCGCGACGGCGTTGCGCGCACGGCGTTTCGCGCCGGGCGACAAGATCGCCGTGCAGCTGGCCAATGTGCCCGAGTTCGTGTTCGCGTACTTCGGGATCCTCAAGGCCGGGCTCACCATGGTGCCGCTGAACCCGCTGCTCAAGGCCGACGAGATCGCCTACCACCTGGCCGACTCCGACTCGCGGCTGCTCATCGCCGACACGGCGCTGGCCGGCGAGGTGGCGAAGGCGCTCGCCGAGGTGCCGGAGGTGGCCGCGGTCGTCGTGGGCGGGCTGGACGGGTGGCCCGCCGGCGCGGTCGGGTTCGCCGAGCTGCTCGACGCCGAGGACGACGGCGACCTGTACCCCGGCGCGGCCGACGACACCGCCGTGCTGCTGTACACGAGCGGC
The DNA here is from genome assembly GCF_040607795.1 of Amycolatopsis sp. NPDC005232. Taxonomy (NCBI): domain Bacteria; kingdom Bacillati; phylum Actinomycetota; class Actinomycetes; order Pseudonocardiales; family Pseudonocardiaceae; genus Amycolatopsis; species Amycolatopsis sp. NPDC005232. Next base: position 256,997 of record NZ_JBEXHL010000011.1, read on the forward strand.
ACCACTGGGCGCCCGAAAGGCGCCGAGCTGTCGCATTTCTCGCTGTACATGACGTGCACGATCGGCGGCCAGACGTTCGGCACGGAGCCCGAGGACGTGGTGCTCGCGGTGCTGCCGTTCTTCCACGTCTACGGCCTGTCCAGCATCCTCAACTCCGCCGCCCGTCACGCGCGCACGGTGTCGGTCGTCCGGCGGTTCGAGCCGAAGGCGGTGCTGGAGGCCATCGAGCGCGACCGCGTGACGATCATGGCCGGCGTGCCCACGATGTACCACGCGCTGGCCATTGCCGACAGCTCCGCGTACGACACGAGCAGCCTGCGCATCGGCAGCTCCGGCGGCGCGGCGATCCCGGAGCAGGTGCTGCTGGCGTTCGAGGAGAAGTACGGCATCCCCGTGCTGGAGGGCTACGGCCTGTCCGAGTCCGCGTCGACGACCACGGTGAACCCGGGCGCCGCCAACCGCAAGGTGCTCTCCATCGGCAAGCCGATCTGGGGCGTGCAGCTGCGCATCGTCGACGCGCAGGACCGGCCGCTGCCGCCCGGTGCGGACCACGTGGGCGAGATCGTGCTGCGCGGGCACAACATCACGAAGGGCTACTACAAGCGGCCCGCCGAGACCGCCGAAGCGTTCCGGAGTGGGTGGTTCCACACCGGGGACCTGGGTTACGTCGACGAGGACGGGTTCGTGTTCGTCGTGGACCGCAAGAAGGACCTCGTGATCCGGGGCGGGTACAACGTGTACCCGCGTGAGGTGGAGGAACTCCTCTACCGGCACCCGGCCATCGGGGAAGCCGCGGTGATCGGGGAGCCGGACGAGCGGCTGGGCGAGGAGATCGTCGCCGTGGTCTCACTGAAAGCGGGTGCGTCGGCGGAACCGGAGGAGATCGTGGCGTGGGCGAAAGAACGGATCGCCGCGTACAAGTACCCGCGCCGGGTGCGGATCGTCGACGAGCTGCCGAAGGGGCCGACGGGGAAGATCACGAAGCTGCCGTTGCGGGGGCACTGACCGTCCACTGTGGTCGGACGGTTCGGCTCGTTCAGCCGGCTCAGTCGAACGTGAAGTCGTACGCCTGGAGCCCCGGGGTGAGCGACAGCGTCAGCGTCGAATGGCGGGCCGCCGGGCCGGAAACCAGGGTGTAGAGCTTCGGGACGCCCGAAGCCGCCACTGTCGTGCGGGTGCCGTCGAGATCGACGGTGAGCGTGCCCGTCCCGGCGAGGACGAGGTGGACGGCGCGGGCGCGGAAGTTCAGGCGCAGGCGCGCGCCCGGGCCCGCGGTGAGGGACTCGCCTGAAGCGGTCCAGGTGCCGTCCAGGGCGAAGGTGTCGGAGGCGACGGCGGCGGGGAAGCGCAGCGTGCGGGTCCGGCCCGGCGGTGGCTGGTCGCCGGTGATGTCGAGGGGCGCGTTGGCCGGGCCGAGGTAGGTCTCCGGCGTGGAGGCTTGGACCGGGGTCCGGTCGGGGACGTCGGTGGGCGGCGGCAAGGGACCGGCGCCGGCGTCGGTGAGGAGGCCGCGGAGCTGCTGTTCGGTGTCCGCGTACGCGCCTTCGCCGAAGTGGGAGCCGCGGACCTGGCCGGAGGCGTCGACGAGGTAGGAGGCGGGCCAGTACTGGTTGCCGTAGGCGTTCCAGGTGGCGTAGTCGTTGTCGATCGCCACGGGGTAGTCGACGCCGAGGGCCTTCACCTGGGCGGCGACGTTGGCGGGTTCGTGCTCGAACGCGAACTCGGGCGTGTGCACCCCGAGTACCTCGAGCCCCGAATCTCGGTAGGTGCGGTACCAGCTTTCGTAGTGCGGCAGGGCGCGCAGGCAGTTCACGCAGCTGTAGGTCCAGAACGTGACGAGCACGACCTTCCCGTGCCGGCTCGCGAGCGTCAGCGGCCGCCCGCCGGGGGTGTTGAGCCACGCGGTGATGCCCGTCGGTTCGGGCGCGGCGGCGAGCTCGTGCAGGCTCGCGGTCGCGGAAGTGCCGGCCTCGAACGACTTCTGCAGCGCCGCGGTGTAGTCGGGCACGGCGCGCTGAAGGCCGGCGGTGAGGTCGACCGCCGTGGCCACCGCGACCGCCAGCAGCGCGACGCCGGTGGTCACACGGATCGCCCGGGCGCGGGCGCGCAGGGACCGGACGCGGCGGGTCAGCGCGTCGCCGGCCAGCGCGAGCGCGAGCAGCGGGATCCCGGCGCCGACGCCGAACGCCGCCGTGAGGAGCAGCGCGCCGAACCCGACCTGGTGCGTCGCGCCGAGCACGGCGATGGTCGCGAGCACCGGGCCCGCGCACGGCACGTAGACCAGGCCGAGGGCGAGGCCGACGGCGAACCCGCCCGCGTCCGGGTCGGCCGCACGTCCGCGAAGCCGCGCGAACGGCCGTTCCAGCAGCTCGCCGACGCGCCGCGAGACCAGGCCCAGCCCGAGCAGGGCGAGGACCGCGATCCCGGCGTCGCGCAGCAGGTCCTGCGGCAGGTGGAACGCACTGAGCACGAGTGAGCCGAACAGCGTCGCGAGGCTGAAGCTCACCACGAGCCCGGCGACCACGCGCACGGGCCGGCGCGACCCGGCCGTGAGGACCACGGGCAGGACCGGCAGCACGCACGGCGAAATGCTCGTGACCGCGCCCGCGAGCAGGCCGGCGAGCACAAGAGTGAGCATGGTTTCTCCCCGGGGACGAATTTGCTCGTAGCGTAGCGGCTATTCGTAACCTCTCAAGATGGTTATGACTTGAGACACGAAAAAGGCCGGTGAAGGCGGAATGCCTTCACCGGCCTGATCGTGTCGGGGAGCGGGTCAGCCGACCTGTCGCGACGGGGACAGGGGCGGGTTGCCGCGCTGGCGTGCCCGGTAGGCGGCGGCCTTCATCTTGTTCCCGCAGGTCGCCATGGCGCACCACTCGCGCCGTGAGCCACGGGAGTGGTCGAGGTAGACCTGGGTGCACTCGGGCCGGCCGCACTCCTTGAGCAGGTCGGCGTCCGGCCCGCCGAGGATCTCCACGGCCTCGCGGGCGACCGACGACAGCGCTTGCGCGGGAGTCGCTTCGAGCAGGCGACCCTCCGGTGCCAGCTGCGGAACGGTCGAGGGATGCGCCGCGAACTCGTTGACCACGTCCATCGCCCGCAGGTCGGGCTCGTGGTGGGTCAGCCGCGCCGCGACCAGCGCGTAGATCGCCTCGCGTAGCTCGATCGCGGCGGTCACGTCCTGCGGCCGGCTCCCCGGGTCGGTGTCGGTGACGCCCGACTCGCGGAACCACGCGTCGAGGTTGCGCGGTGAACCGAGCTTCTCCAGGGGTTCGGCGTTGCGCCGGGCGCGCAGGGTCCCGACGAAGTCGAGTGCCGGGTTCCCGCAGGGGAAGGCGTGTTCCATTGCACCAGTCTGACAGGTGACGAAAAAGAACGCAACAATCGCTAACCGGTAAAAGCAATTTAACTGGAATGTGCGGCAAAAATGCGTAACCGTCTTGACTGGTGATGAATTTGCGTGCGAAAGTTTCGTCATCACCACCGGGGCCCCGCGGAAACCGCGGTTGGCGGCCCCCGTCCGGAAAGGTCTCGCCTTCGATGGATCCGACTGTCTCGCTCCTGCTCGTCCTGCGGAACGTGCTCGTCATGATGGGCGCGCTCACCGGCACCCCGGTGCCCGGTTTCGTGCCGGGGGAGTACCTGTGATCACCACCGGCCAGTACCTGCACGTCGTCACCCGGGCGCTGACCGGCATGGCGGCCGTCGTCGAGCAGCTCGGCGACGACCTGGCCAACACCCGCCTCGAGCTGCCCGGCGCCAACACGCCGTACGCGGTGCTCAACCACTGTCTCGGCGCCACGGCCTACTGGGCCGGCGAGGTCGTCTCCGCCCGCGCCGCCCACCGCGACCGCGACGCCGAGTTCACCGCCGCCGGCCCGGTCGCGCCGCTGCTCGACCGCGTGCGCAAGACCGTGCGGCAGCTCAAGAAAGACGTGACCCGCGCGGACCCGCACGCGACCGTGCCCGTCGCGCTGGCCGGCTTCGGCGACCCACTCGACGCCGGTGGCGCGCTGCTGCACCTGTGCGCCGATCTCGTCCAGCACCACGGCCAGCTCGAAATCCTGCGCGACGTCCTGCTCGCGCAAGCCCGTACCGCAGCCTGACCCCGAAGTTCTGTCGAGAAAGGACAGTTGCCATGACTGAAACCACCTACACCGCGGTCGTCACCGCCACCGGCGAGGGCCGCAACGGCGGGCGCGCCACCGCCTCCGACGGTTCGCTCGACGTCACCCTCGCCATCCCGAAGGAGCTCGGCGGCAAGGGCGGCGCGACCAACCCGGAGCAGCTGCTCGGCGCCGGCTGGGCCTCGTGTTTCCTCGGTGCGGTGAAGATCGTTGCCGCGCAGAAGAAGGTGCAGCTCGCCGACCTCGCCGTGGTCGCCGACATCACCCTGCACAACGAGTCGGCCGACTTCTGGCTCAGCGCCGCCCTGCACCTCGAAGTGTCCGGTGTGGACCAGGCGACGGCCGAAGAGCTGGGTCAAGCCGCGCACCAGATCTGCCCGTACTCGAAGGCGACCCGGGGCAACGTCGAGGTCACTATCGACGCGACCGTCGCCTGACGGTGCGCCCGACTGACGAGGAGCACACCATGATCTCCCGGCGGGCGTTCGGGAAGGCCGTGGGAGCGGGGGCGGTCGTCGCCTCGCTCCCGGGCTATTCGGCCGCGGCCCTGTCCACTCCGGCGGCGGCTGCCGTGGCGGGTGGGCTGGGCCCGGTCCGCCACGTACGCACCGACCTGCTCGACCTCGCCTACCACGAGGTCGGCCCGGCCCGCGGCGACGTGGTGCTGCTCGGCCACGGCTGGCCGTACAGCCCGCACGCCTACGCCGAGGTCGCGCCCGCGCTGGCGCGCCGCGGCTACCGCGTGCTCGTGCCGTACCTGCGCGGTCACGGCGCCACCCGCTTCCGCGACGCCACGACGATGCGCTCCGGCCAGCAGGCCGCGCTCGGCGCGGACCTGATCGCGTTCCTCGACGCGCTCGGCGTCGAAAGCGCGGTGTTCGGCGGCTACGACTGGGGCGGGCGCGCCCTCGACGTCGCTGCGGCGCTGTGGCCGCGGCGGTGCCGCGCGCTGGTGTCGGTGAACAGCTACCTGATCCAGAACCTGGACCCGGGCGTGCTCGCGTCCTCCCCGGACGCGCCCGGCACCGAATCGGCGCACTGGTACTTCTACTTCTTCTTGACCGAGCGCGGCCGCACGGCGCTGACGCGTTCGCGGCGTGACCTGGCGGAAGTGGTGTGGCGGCGCAACTCGCCGCAGTGGCGCTTCACGAGTGCCGACCTCGACATCGCGGCCGCCGCGATGGACAATCCGGACTACGTGGACGTCGTCATCCACAACTACCGCGTGCGCCAGGGCGCGGCGCCGGGCGATCCTCGTTACGCCGGCCTCGAGGCGCGGCTGCTGGCGCAGCCACCGATCACGGTGCCGGCGGTGACGCTCGACGGGCTCGTCGACGGCAGCTTCCCGGCGACCGACGGCACGGCGTCGGCGAAACATTTCACGGGCCCGCGCGTGCACCACCGCGTGCCCGGGGCTGGGCACAACCTGCCCCAGGAGAAGCCGCGAGCGTTCGTGGACGCCGTGCTCGAAGCGGTCCGGCTGTGACCCCGCTCGGCGGCGGGGCCCCGGTCTCCTGTGCACCCGCCGGATCAGGAGCAGTGATGCACCCCGCCAAAACGCCCGTCACCTCGCGCGGCCGCGCCAAGCACGTGATCGCGGTGCTCGTCGTGCCCGATTCCGTGGCGCTGGAGGTCACCGTGGTGCACCAGGTGTTCGGCCCGCGGATGGCGGCGATCGCCGAGCTGACCGGCGATGCCGACAGCGCGTACGAGGTGGTGCTGTGCGGCGAGGAGCCGCGTCAGGTGCTGTCTTCGGGCGTGGACTTCGGGGAGCTCGCGCCGTTGGAGACGCTGCTGACGGCCGACACGGTGATGGTGCCGGGTGTCGAGGAGCCGCTGGCGGAGCGGCCGCGGGCCGTGGTGCGGGCGTTGCGGGGCGCGGCGGAGGCCGGCGCGCGCATGGTGTCGTTCTGCGGGGGCGCGTTCCTGCTGGCGCGGGCCGGGTTGCTGGACGGGCGCCGGGCGACCACGCACTGGCTGTTCACCGAGGAGTTCTGCCGGGAGTTCCCGCAGGTCAAGCTGGAGCCGGGCTGCCTGTATGTGGACGACGGCAGGGTGCACACGTCGGGCGGGATCTTCTCGGCGACGGACCTCGCGTTGCACCTGCTGGCCGAGGATCTCGGCCAGGCCTATGCCGGCGACGTCGGGCGGCTGCTGGTGACGGCGCCGCGGCGCCCGGGTGGGCAGGCGCAGTTCGTGAAGGACTCGATCCGGATCGCGGGGGAGCCGGCGCTCGGTTCGTTCCTGGCGTGGCTGCGGGAGCACCTGCACGAGCCGTTGACGCTGGCCGGGCTGGCCTCGCAGGTGCACCTGAGCGAGCGGAGCCTGGTGCGGAAGTTCCGGCGGGCCACCGGGATGACGGTGTTCGACTGGATCAACCGCGAGCGCGTGGCGGCCGCCAAGGTGCTGCTGGAGACGACGGACCACCGGATCTCGGAGATCGCCGCGATGGTGGGGTTCGGGTCCGCGGAGACGCTGCGCCGCCACTTCGAACGCCAGGTCGGCACCACGGCGGGCAGCTACCGGGCCACCTTTCGCGCCACTCCGGCCGCTTCGTGACGAACCCGGCGCCGGGTGAGGCTCTATCTGGCGGGATCTGAGCTTCGGCCACGCTTCCCGCCAGCTAGCGTCGAAGAGCGGGGCCACGGTGGCCCCGGCGAGGAGGAAACCATGCCGGCGTACGGATTTTTAGTCCAGTTCGAAGCGAAGACCGGGAAGGAGGACGACGTGGCGCAGTTCCTGACCGACGCGAAGTCCCTTGTGGACGCCGAACCGGGCACCCTGGCCTGGTTCAGCTTCCGCCTCGGGCCGTCGTCGTTCCGGATCTTCGACGCGTTCGAGACGGAGGAGGACCGCGAGGCCCACCTCCAGGGTGAGGTCAGACGGCAGATCGAGCTGCGCGGTGACGAGCTTTTCGCCGTGCCGCCCACGATCACAGCGGTGGACCTGCTGGCCACGAAGCTCCCGCCGCACTGACCCTGCCGCGACGCGGCGGCCGTGCCACGCTGGGTTCGTGCCCGAACCCCGTGACCCGGCCAGCGCGTCCCCGCGTGACTTCGTCGGCTACGGCCGGTACCCGCCGCGCGTGCGCTGGCCCGGCGACGCCAAGGTCGTGGTCAACGTCGTCGTGAACTACGAGGAGGGGGCCGAGTACTCGATCCCCGACGGCGACGGCCGCAACGACGGCTGGGGCGAGTACGCCTACGAGGTCGGCCCCGAGGTGCGTGACCTCGGTACCGAGACGCACTACGAGTTCGGCAGCCGCGTCGGCATCTGGCGGCTGGCGCGGATCTTCGACCGGTACTCGGTGCCGGTGAGCGTCGGCGCGTGCGCGGTGGCGCTGGAGCGCAACCCGGCCGTCGCGGAGTGGATCCGCGAACGCGGCCACGACGTGATCGGCCACGGCTACCGCTGGCTCGACTACGCGCGGATGTCCGTCGACGAGGAGCGCGACCACCTGCACCGCGCGATCGAGTCGCTGGAGCGGACGACGGGACAGCGGCCGCGCGGGTGGTACGTGCGGTCGTTCCCGAGCGAGCACACGCTCGACCTGCTCGTGGAGGAAGGCGGGTTTCTCTACGATTCGGATCCCTGCAACGACGAGCTGCCGTACTTTTCGGAGCGCGGGCTGCTGATCGTGCCGTATTCCAAGGTGTACAACGACACCCGCTACCTGCTGAGCCCGACCTACGGCTCGCCGGCGCAGTTCTTCGAGAGCCTGCGGCTCGCGCTCGACTACCTGTGTGAGGAAGCCGACGACGGCTTCGGGGCGCGGATGATGACCGTCGGGCTGCACCCGCGGTGGAGCGGTCAGGCCGGACGCGCGGCGGCCGTGCGGGATTTCGTCAGGTATGCCACGGAGCAGCCGGGTGTGCGCTTCCTGCGGCGGCTCGACATCGCGCAGTGGTGGTCGGACCACCACCGGGACTGGGAGCCGATCGGGCCGTGACTGTCGGCCGTTACTGTCGGGCCGTGACTGTCCACAGTGGTCCTCGGTCGTTACGGTGTCCTCATGGTGGGTGACGCGAGGACGGTGTCGGTGCCGGTCGAGGGCGGGGCGCTGGCCGTGGAGGTGGTGGCCGCGGCTTCGGCGCCGGTGCTCGCCGTCCACGGGGTGACCAGCAACCGCCGGCTGTGGAACTGGCTGCGGGCCGAGGGGCCGGACCTGTCGCTGGTGATGCCGGACCTGCGTGGGCGCGCGGGCAGCTTCGCGGTCGCCGGCCCGTCTTCGTTGCGGCAGCACGCTTCTGACCTGGTCCGGGTGCTCGACGCGCTGGGCCACCCGGTGGTCGACGTGTGCGGGATGTCCCTGGGCGGGTTCGTCGCGGTGGAGCTCGCCACGCGCCGGCCGGACCGTGTCCGCGGGCTCGTGCTGGTCGACGGCGGGCTCCCGATGGCCGTGCCCTCGGGCCTCACTGCCGATACGGTGCCCGCCGCGTTCGCCCCGCAGCTGGATCGCGTCTCGCGGCGCTGGGCGGACCTCGACGAGTACTTGGCCTATTTCACGCGCACCAACCCCTTGCTCGACGCCGCCGACCCGCTCCTGCGCGACTGCCTCGACCACGATCTGTCCGACGGCCGCGTGTTCCTCAGCCGCGAAGCCGTGCTGGCCGACGCGACCGACGTGTTCTTCGGCGAGTCGCGCTGGCAGGAGATCGCCGTGCCGACCGAGCTGGTGTGCGCCGAGTGGAGCTCGGGAGCGGACACGCCGCCCGCGTACGGCGACAAGGCTCTGGCCGGTTTCCGCGCCGCCCTGCCCTCCCTGCGCCGCCCCCGGCGCATCACCGGCGCCGACCACGCGGCCACGATCATGACCCACTCGGGCGCGGCCGTCGTCGGTGCGGCGCTGCACGATCTGCTGGCCCGATAGAGCCGTTGTCGGGTTGGGTGTTTCTCCCGCGCTTGACAATTATGACGGTTGTCATAGCCTTCGGGGGTGGCCGATCCCTGGTTCTTCTCCGGCTGCTGTTGCCGAGAGCGGGGCGGGCTCGGCCGGTTCCGAGGGCGGCGTTGCGCCTGGCGATCCGCCGTTCGCGGGTTCGCACTGATCCGTTCCTTCTGCCGACTTCCTGAAAGGACTTCACCGATGGCCCGCCTTCTGTTGACCGAGTTCGGCGACCCCGCCACTTCCGTCCGCCTCGACGACACCCCGGCTCCGAAGCCCGGGCCGGACGACGTCGTGGTCGAGATGCTCGCCGCCCCGCTCAACCCCGCGGACTTCCTGCTGATGCGCGGCCTCTACGGTGTCCGCCCGGCGCTGCCCGCGCCCCTCGGCGCGGAGGGCGTGGGCCGGGTCGTCGAGGGCGAGGCCGAGCTGGTGGGCAAGCGCGTGCTCATCCTGCCGACCATGGAACAGGGCCTGTGGGCCGACAAAGTGGTGCTCCCGCGGCGAAACGTGCTGCCGATCCGCGAGGACGTCGACGTCCTCCAGCTGTCCATGCTCGCCGTCAACCCCGCGACGGCTTACCAACTGCTGCGCCTGCACGGCCGGCTCGAGCCGGGTTCGTGGATCGCCCAGACAGCCGCGAACTCCGCCATGGGCCGCTACCTCATCACCCTGGCCCGGCGCGCCGGCCTGCGCACCCTGAACGTCGTCCGCCGCCCCGAAGCCGCCGCCGAAGTCCTCTCCGCGGGCGGCGACGCGGCTGTGGTCTCCGACGACAACCTCCGCGCCTCCCTGAAATCCGCCCTGGCCGGCGAGCGGCTGTCCCTGATCCTCGACGCCACCGGCGGCCCGGTCGTCAAGGACCTCACCCGCGTCCTCGAAGACGGCGGCACCGTCGTCACCTACGCCTTCCCCGAAGGCGCCCCACGGATCTCCCCGGCCGACCTCGTCTTCCGCGGGATCACCCTCACGGGCTTCTGGCTGATGAACTGGCTCCGCACCGCCACGGCCGCCGAGGTGACCACCTTGTACTCCGACTTGGCCGACCTGGTCGCCACCGGCGAGCTGACCGCGCCGGTCGAAGCGACGTACCGGCTGGAGAACTACGAGGAAGCCTTCGCGCACTCCCTGACCCCTGGTCGCCGAGGCAAGATCCTCTTCACCTTCGGCGAGTGAAGGCCGGCATCTCCGTCGAGGCAAGAAGAAAGCCGCAAGTCTGGAAAGACCTGCGGCTTCCTCCAAAACGCGAAACCTCAGTGCCCCACAGCCGCCCGCACCGACTCCTTCAGTGAGCCCAGCGTGGCGATCACCGCGGTCGGCTCATAGCCGCAGTGGGCCATGCAGTTGTCGCAGCGCGGGTCCTTGCCGCGGCCGAAGGCGTCCCAGTCGGTGTCCTCGATGAGTTCCTTGTAGGTCTTCGCGTAGCCGTCGTCGAGGAGGTAGCACGGGCGCTGCCAGCCGAGCAGCGAGTAGGACGGGATGCCCCACGGGGTGCACTCCAGGTCGCGCTTGCCTTCGAGGAAGTCGAGGAACACCGGCGAGTGGTTGAGGCGCCAGCGTTTGCGGTTGCCGCCGCCGAAGGCCTTCGTGAAGAGCTCGCGGGTCTGCTGCACGCCGAGCCAGTGTTCCTGGTCCGGCGCCTTCTCGTAGGCGTACGCGGGCGAGATCTGCATGTTGTCGACGCCCAGGTCGTTGAGGTAGTTGAGCACGTCGACGACGTCTTCGGCGGTGTCCCCGTCGAAGAACGTCGTGTTCGTCATGACCCGGAAGCCCTTTTCCTTGGCGAGCTTGATCGCCTCGACGGCCGCGGCGAACCCGCCCTCCTTGCGCACCGACGCGTCGTGGCGGGCTTCGAGGCCGTCGATGTGCACCATCCACGCGAAGTTGTGGTGGGGCTTGAACTTGTGGATGTGCTTGTGCAGCAGCAGGGCGTTGGTGCAGAGGAACACGATCTTGCGCCGGTCGAGCAGCTGCCGCACGATCTCGTCGATCTTCGGGTGCATCAGCGGCTCGCCGCCGGCGATGGACACCATCGGCGCGCCGCTCTCCTCGATGGCGCCCACGGCCTGCTCCACCGGCATGCGCTGCTTGAGCAGGGTGTGGGGTTGCGCGATCTTGCCGCAGCCGGCGCACTTGAGGTTGCAGGCGAACAGCGGCTCAAGCTCGACCAGCAGCGGGAACTTTTCCTTGCGCAGCAGCTTCTGCTTCATCAGATAACCGCCCAGTCGCACGGACTGACGCAACGGCATGGCCATGGCTCAGAGCACCTCCCGAGGTAGGGTGAAAGTGATTTCTTCCTCCGTCAGCCGGTTTTCGGCGACGGTGACCGGCCCGAGTCCGCCCAGGCCCGCCACGACCTCGTCCACGAGGTGCGGCGGCGCCGAAGCGCCCGCGGTGAGGCCGATCCGGCCCGCGCCCGCGAGGCGGCGCAGGTCGATGTCCGAAACTCCGTCGACCAGCACGGCCGGCGTTCCCTCGCGCTCCGCGACTTCCACGAGCCGGCGCGAGTTGGACGAGTTGGCGGAGCCCACCACCAGCACGAGGTCGACCTCGCGCGCGATCGCCCGCAGCGCCTGCTGCCGGTTGGTGGTGGCGTAGCAGATGTCGTCCTTGCGGGGCGCCGACAACCCGGGGAAACGCGAGCGCAGCACGGACGCGATCTCCTCGGCCTCGTCGAGCGCCAGCGTGGTCTGCATGGTGTACGCGAAACCCTGAGCGGCGGGCGCGGTCACGGTGCGGGCCGCCGCGACGTCCTCCACCACCACGACCGAACGGGGAGCCTCCCCGACGGTGCCTTCCACTTCTTCGTGCTCGGCGTGCCCGATGAGGAACACCGTGTCGCCGCGCCCGCTGTAGCGGCGCACCTCGTTGTGCACCTTGGTCACCAGCGGGCACGTCGCGTCGATCACCGACAGGCCGCGATCCGCCGCGTCGCGCCGCACCCCGGGGGTCACGCCGTGGGCGGCGAACACGAGCGTCGCGCCCTCCGGCACTTCCCCGACCTCGTCGACGAACACCGCGCCGCGCTCCTGCAATTTCCGCACCACGTGGGTGTTGTGCACGATCTGGCGCCGCACGTACACGGGCGCGCCGTGCTTGGCCAACGCGCGGTCCACGATGTCGATCGCCCGCTCCACGCCGGCGCAGAACGACCGCGGGCTCGCCATCAGCAGCTGCCGCGGCCCGGTCGCCGCCGCCCACGCCGTCAAAGCGGGCACCGCCGCCCGCAGGCTGCGCAGCCCGGCCAGGCCGTGGGAAACCGTGCTGGGCCGGACCAGTGGCGCGCCGACCGTGTCCACAATGGATCGTATAACGGCGAACGGCTGCCCGGCAGCGGCCAGCCGGTGTGACTCCATGTCGACCGCCAGCGCACCCGACGCGGCCAGCGCGTCGCGTTCCCGTTCCCCCACCACGTGGTCGACGCCGAGCACCGGTCCGAGGTGGACCGTCAACCCGAGCCGCCGCAACGCACCGGCCAGCAGTGCAGCGGTCGGCACCTCGACCACCCCGTCCGGCCCGCGCACCTCGTCGGCCACCACCACGTCGCCCGGGCGCACGTGCGCCGCGAGACCACCGCCGATCCCGGCGACCACGCGAGGCCCCTCTGGCAACCCGGCCGCGGTGGCCGCCGCCCGCCGCGGACCCAGGCCGGTGCGCACCACCGGCAGCCCGGCCGCGCGCAACGCGGCCCGCTCGATCCGCAGCGGCGCGCACAGCACGGCCGGTCTCACGAGGAGCTCCGCACGTACCGGCCCAGCGCCGACAGCGGGAACACGACGCGGTAGAGGTGGTACGACAGGTAGAAATCGCCGGGGAAGCCGGTGCCGGTGTGGAAGTCCTCGTCCCAGCCGCCGTCTGCGCGCTGCTGCTCGCACAGCCATGCCACGCCCTCGGTCGTCGCGGCGGAGTCCCGCTCGCCGGCGGCCAGCAGCGCGAGCAGCGCCCACGCGGTCTGCGACGGCGTCGACTCGCCACGGCCCGACCACTTCCCCGGGTCGTCGTAGGAGCGCAGGTCCTCGCCCCAGCCGCCGTCGGGGTTCTGGTGCTCGGTCAGGTACCGCACGGCGCGGCGAATCCGGACGTCGGACGCGGGCATCCCGGCGAGGACCAGCGCGGGCACGACCGCGCCCGTGCCGTACACGTAGTTCGCGCCCCACCGGCCGAACCACGAACCGTCGGCCTCCTGGTTGTCCAGCAACCACTTCACGCCGCGGCGGCATTCGATCGTGTCCGCCTTGCCCTCGGCCGCCAGCATCTCCACGACGTGCGCGGTGACGTCCGCCGACGGCGGGTCGATCACGGCACCGAAATCACAGAACGGCAGCTTCGTGGCGAGCACCTGCGTGTTGTCCGCGTCGAACGCGCCCCAGCCGCCGTCGCTCGACTGCATGCCTTCGAGCCACTTCACGCTGCGGTCGATCGCCCCGCGGATGCGCAGGTGGTCGGGCCGGCCCATACGCCGCAGCGCCAGCACCACCTCGGCGGTGTCGTCGGTGTCGGGGTAACCGTCGTTGGCGAACTCGAACGCGAACCCGCCCGGCGCCAGCGTTGGGCGGCGCACCATCCAGTCGCCCGGCACGGTGATCTCCTCGCCCAGCATCCACTCCGTCGCGCGCACCAGCGTCTCGTCGCCGGGGGAGACGCCCGCGTCGAGCAGCGCGGTCATCGCGAGCGCGGTGTCCCACACCGGCGACTGGCACGCCTCGAGCCGGCGCACCCAGCCCTGCTCGGTCTCCTCGCGGACGGTGAAGTCTTCGAGACCTTCGAGGCCGGCTTTGAGCGCGGGGTGGTCGAGCGAATAGCCGAGCAGGTGCAGCGCGAGGATCGAGTACACCCACGGCGGCTGGATGCCGCCCCACGAGCCGTCGGACTCCTGGCGCGCCAGGATCCACTCGGCGGCCTGGCGCATCGCGACCTTGCGCACCGGGTTGAACGGCAGCTTCGCATACGTGTGCAGCGCGGTGTCGAGGTTCTGGAACACCCCGTCCCACGTCCACGGCGCCGCGGACTTCTTCGGGCTCTCACCGACGCGCAGCTCGGCCACGTCGAACGGCAGCTTTCGCTTCGGCCGCAGCGTGCCGACGATCGTGAGCGGCACGATGGTCTGGCGTGCCCAGCACGCGAAGTCGTAGACGTTGAGCGGAAACCAAGACGGCAGGAAGATCAGCTCCGGCGGCATGTTCGGCAGGTCGTCCCAAGACCACTGCCCGAACATCGCGAGCCAGATCCGCGTGAACACGCGGGTGCTCTCCAGGCCGCCGTGCGCGCGGATCCAGCCGGCCGCCTCGACGAGCCACGGCGCGCCGGCCGGGTCACCCGCCAGTCGCAGGGCGACCCACGCCTCCACGGTGGTCGACAGATCGGCCGGGCCGCCGGGGAAGTTGGCCCACGTACCGTCGTCGCGCTGCTGCGAACGGATCCAGCGCGCCGACTCTTCTTTCTGCTGTTCGGTGAGGATGCCGAGGAACTGGCGCAGCAGCAGGTCTTCGGCATCCATCGTGACGTTGGTGGCGAGCTCACCCTTCCACCAGCCCGCCGGGTCCTGCTCGCCGCGCAGGAACTCGACGCCGGCGGCGAGGGTTTCTTCCGGAGTACGCGAGCGTTCGCGCGGGGTGTCCGAAGTGGACGTCCCGGAAACGGTCTGCGTCATTCACGCCTCCCTGTGCACGATGAAACGGGCGATGCCGATGAGCTCTCCGCGCGGCCCCTGGGGGATCGCCGACAGCGCGCGCTCGGCCGTACCGACGCGGCGCGCGGCCTCGGCCGTGGCCCACTCGCGGCCGCCGGCCGACTCCACGAGCGCGGCGACGCGCGCCAGCTCGGCCTCGTCGGCAACACCGCCCGTTTCCTCGCCCGCGAGCCACTCCGCGAGCTCGCGGCCCTTCTCGCCGCCGTGGGTGATCGCGTAGGTGACGGGCAGCGACTTCTTGCGCGCCCGCAGATCGGAGTACACGGGCTTGCCGGTCACGGCAGCGTCGCCCCAGATGCCGAGCACGTCGTCCACGAGCTGGAACGCCAGCCCGACCTCTTCGCCGAACACCGCGAGTGCGTCGACGGTCTCGGCGGGCGCGCCGGCGAGCACGGCGCCGATCGCGGCGCTGCAGGACAGCAGCGCGCCGGTCTTGCCGCGGGCCATCGTGACGCACTCGGGGAGTGTCACGTCGTCGCGCTGCTCGAACTGGACGTCGAGCACCTGGCCGTGGATGAGCCGGCGGGTGGTCTCCGACAGCAGCCGCGCGGCAGGGATCGCGTGCGGGGAATCGCTGTCCAACACCACTTCCTGCGCGAGCGCGAGCATCGCGTCGCCGGTGAGGATGGCGGCCGGCGCACCCCACAGCGCCCACACGGTGGGGCGGTGGCGGCGTTCGGTGTCGCCGTCCATGAGATCGTCGTGGACGAGCGAGAAGTTGTGCACCAGCTCGACGGCGACGGCTCCGGGCACGCCGGTCTCGGCGGGCGCGCCGGCCGCCAGCGCCGAGAGCACCGCGAGCGCGGATCGCACGGCCTTGCCGCCGTTGCCGCTCACCGGCGTGCCGTCGGCGTCGGTCCAGCCGAGGTGGTACGCGCTGATCGCGCGACTGGTCTCGTCCAGCCGGTCGACGGCCTCGCGCAGCGCGGGCTGCACGACGTCACGGGTGCGGCCGAGTGTGGCCGGCACCGCAGGGGCCGCCTTGGCGGCGGGTCGCATGGTGGCGGTCATGCTCCGACTCCCTCCCTCTCCTCGTGCACGTTCTTCTCGAGGAGGGCGGTCGCCGCGGCCGCACCGCTGCGGGCAGCGCCCTCCATCGTCGCGGGCCAGCCGGTGGCGGTCCACGCCCCGGCCAGGTAGAGCCCCCGCGCGGACGTCTCCGCGCCCGGGCGCAGCGACGCCGTGCCCGGGCCGGGCCGGAACGTCGCGTGCCGTTCCCGGGTCACGAAGAAATCCAGCACCTGCGCGCCGCGAGCTTCGGGCAGCAGGCTGGTGAGCTCCGGCAGCAGGCGCTCGCGCAACGTCGCGGTCGGCAGGTCGATCAGGTCGTCGGCGGCCGAGAGCGACATCGCCAGGTATTGCCCCGATTCGAGGCCCGATTGGCGCGTGCGGTCGAAGACCCACTGCACCGGCGTGCGCACGCCGGCCACGAACGGCTCGTCCAGCACGCGGCGGTCGAGCACCACGTGGACGTTCACGATCGGCGAGCTGCCCAGCCCGCCAGACCAGCCGGGCGGCAACGGGATCGCGCCCGGCGGCGCGAGTTTCTCCGTGACGGGCGGGGGAGCGGCGAGCACGACGTGGGCGAAGGTGGCCTCGCCGTCGTCGGTGCGCACGCGCCAGCCGCCGGCCGTCTGCTCGATGCCGCGCACCTTCGTGCCGGTCCGCACGTCGGCGCCGGCCGTGGTGAGCGCGTCGAGCGCCGCGTCGCCGTGCAGCTCACGCAACGGCACGAGCGACCAGCCGATGTCGGCCGCGGCCGGGTCGGTGAGCAGGCCTTCCTGGAACACCGTTGCCGCGAGGGCCAGCGACGCTTCGTCGGCCGTCGCGTTGAGCGTCGCGACGCCGACGAGGTCCCACAGCGCCTCGATCGCGGCGGCGCTCTGCCCGTGGCGGCGCAGCCATTCGCCGAACGACTGCCGGTCCGTGCGGTCGGCGGTCGGGTCCACGCGGCGCAACGCCAGCGCTGCCAACGCGAAGCGCGCGCGGTCGAGCGGGCGCAGCGGGTCGTAGCGCAGCAGGGACGCGGCCAGGTGCAGTGGCGCGGGCAGGTCGCCGCGGCGCAGCCACGTCGACTCCGTCGAACCTGGCGTGCGGATCGGGATCTCCAGGCGTGGCTGCAGCATCACGCGGTCGGCGACGCCGAGGCGGTCCAGCAGCGCGAGGTAGGCGGTGCAGCAGCGGAGAAACACGTGCTGGCCGTTGTCCACGTGCAGCTCGCCGCGCGTGAACGAGTGCGTGAGCCCGCCAAGGTGCGGCCGGGCCTCGAACAGCGTCACCGGGCGCCCGGCGTCGGCGCAGTGCAGCGCGGTGGCGATGCCCCCGAGCCCGCCGCCGACGACCGCGACGTCGGAGGTCATCGGCCGATCCCCGTGAGCGCCCGAACCGCGACCACCGCCTTTTCCCTGCCGGACAAGGAAAGCCTGCGGTCGAACACGAGCGAGGGCTGCTCGTCGATGCGGTCGAGCAGCGTGCGGTAGATCCCGGACATCGCCGTGCAGCACGCGGCGCTGCGGCGGTCGAGTGAGGGCACGAGCTTCAGGCCGCGGGCGTACCAGTCGCGGGCGCGCGCGGCGCTGAAGTGGACCAGCGCGGTCAGCCCGCCGCCGTCGTCGGCCAGCCGGCCGTCCTCGCCGACTTTCAGCTCCACGCCGAACCGGTCGAGGTCTTCCTTGGGCAGGTACACGCGCCCGTTGAGGAGGTCTTCGCGGATGTCGCGCAGGATGTTGGTCTGCTGCAACGCGATCCCGAGCTCGTCGGCATACGTCGGTGCCTCGGGCTCCGGCTTGCTGCCGAACACACCGAGGCACAGCCGCCCGACCGAACCGGCGACGCACCGGCAGTACTCGACGAGGTCCTCGAACCGCACGTACTCGCGGCCGGTCACGTCCATCTCCACGCCGTCGAGCAGCTCGTCGAACGCGCCGAGCGGGATCGGGTACCGCCGCGCCGCGTCGGCCAGCGCGACATACACCGGGTCGGTGCTGGCGGACAGGTCCCCGAGCGACTTTCGGATGTCGGCCAGGCCCTGCAGCTTCGCCGCGGGCGCGAGAACGCCGTCGCCGATGTCGTCGACGATCCGGGCCAGCGCGTAGACCGCGCACAGCGCCGAGCGCTTGTCGGGCGGCAGCAGCCGGATCCCGTAGTAGAAGTTGCGCGCTTGCTCCTTGGTGACCAGCGCGCAGTGCTCGTACGCCTCTTCGACCGTGCTCATCCCGACCGCCTCCCCGTCCTGGGCTCACCCACCTGCAGCCACACGAGCCACGCCAGCACACTCGCTTTGCCCGGCTTGGCCTGCGTGGCGAGCACGTCTCCGTTCGTCTCCCTCAGCGCGTCGACGGTCGCCAGCCCGCCGGCCACGAACCCGCTCACGGCCAGCCGGCCCCAGCCGGACAAGAGCCCGACCAGACCAGCGCCGCTGCCCAGAAGGGCCGCGGCGCGGTCGATCTCGAAGCGCATCAGCTCTCTCAGCCGGCGCGACGCCCGCGCCGCGCCGAGCTCGTCTTCGGTGACGCGAAAGGCCGCGAGGTCCTCTTGCGGCAGGTAGATCCGGCCGTTGCCGTGGTCCTCGGCCACGTCCTGCCAGTGCTCCAGCAGCTGCAGCGCGGTGCACACGCGGTCCGAGAGCTCCTCGGCCTCGGGGTCGTGCACGTCGAACAGCCGCAGCACGATCCGGCCCACCGGGTCGGCCGACAGCCGGCAGTACGCGCGGAGGTCGTCGTACGTCGCGTACCGCGTCACGCGCTGGTCCTGCAGATTGGCCTCGACCAGCCGGCGGAACGGCGCGAACTCCACCCGCCCCGCGCGCATCGCCGGCACCAGGCCGCGGATCGCGGGGTCGGTGGGATCGGCGCCGTCGAAGGCGGCCGAGAGCTCGTCGCCGAACGCCTGCAGCAGCGCGACGCGGTCGCCTTCGGCTTCGTCGCCGAGGTCGTCGATCGTGCGCGCGACGGCGTACACGGCCTGCAGATCCGACCGCAGCCGCCGGGGCAGCACTCGGAGCGCGACCGGGAAGTTCTCCGCGTGCCGCTTCTCCCGCAGACCGTCCGTGTCCGCTGCGTGACCACCAGGTGAAGTCGATCTCATTGAACACAGTCTGACTCGCACGGATGGGCGGCTTCTGCGACCGGAAGAAGAATTTTGCTGGCTTCGACTTGGCACGAGCGGACAAAGTGGGGTGAGGATAAAGCGGACCGAACCCGTAGACCTGCTACCTGCTACGGAAGGACGAGCTGCGCTCATGGGATCAGACCAGGTGACCCGTCTGGGTGAGCTGGAGACCGTCGTGACCAGGCGACTCCCGGCCATTCTGAACGAGGTTCGTGATCAGCTCGTCGAGCAGCACCCCGACTACGCTGCGTTCCTCACCGAAGAGCTGGCGGAGATCGTGACGGCCAGCGCCGGGTTCGTGCGCCGGCTCATCAACCTCGCCGAACAGCCGGACGAGGACCTGCCCGAGCTCGGCTCGGGCGTCGAGCAAGTGGTGTTCGAGGAGATCGGGCGGACGCAGTACCGCCAGGGCCGTCGCGTGACCAGCCTGCTCTCGGCCTACCGCGTGGGCGCGCGGGTCGCGTGGCGCCACGTGTCGGAGGCCGCGCTGGACCTCGAGGTGCCGGCGGAGCTGTTCGCCTCGCTCGCCACCACGGTGTTCGCGCTGGTGGACCAGCTGTCGGAGTCCTCGCTCAAGGGCTACCTGCAGGAGCAGTCCGACGCCGTGCGCATGCGCGAGCGGCTGCGCGACGAGCTGACCGAGCTGCTGCTGTCCGACCGCGCCGACGGGGCGGCGGTGCAGGCCGCCGCGCTGCGGGCGGAGTGGCGGCTGCCGCGTTCGGCCACGGTGGTGCTGGTGGAGGACGAGAACCAGCTGGGCCGCGAGCTCGTGGCGCGGCTCGACGACACCTGCCTGCGGCTGCGGCGGCCGGGCCAGCTCGTGACGATCGTGCCGGACCCGGGCGGGCCGGGCCGACGCGCGTGGCTGGCCCGGGCGCTGCGCGGCGGCGGCGCGGTGGTCGGCGCGACCGTGCCCGTCGACCGGCTCCCGGCGAGCCTGCGGATCGCGGAGGTGACGGCCCGGCTGCGCCGCGACCACCTGCTGTCCGACGACCCCGTGTTCGCCGACGAGCACCTCGACGCGATCATCGTGCACCGCGACGACCGGCTGCTGGAGGTCCTGCGCAAGCGGTCGCTGGCGCCGCTGGACGATCTCAACGACTCCTCGCGCGAGCGCCTGCAGACCACGCTCCGCTCGTGGCTGCTGCACCTCGGCGACCGCAAGGCCGTGGCCGAGGACCTGCACATCCACCCGCAGACGGTGTCCTACCGCCTCGGCCGCCTGCACGAGCTGTTCGGGCCCGCGCTCGACGACCCGGAGGCCAGGGCGACGTTGCTGCTGGCCCTGGCCTGGGGTCCGCCCGGGGGACAGCCGACGTCCGAGTGACTCAGGGAATAACCCCGAGGACAGAGTTGGTTAGCAGGGCTAAGTTCATTGACGGCGAGGACAAGCTGAGACACGGGAGACGCTTGCAGGCATGACTCGGTGCGAGGGAGGTGCCGTGCGCGGTCTGCGCGGGAAGCGGTCAGCTTTCGGCGCCGAACCGCGTCGCCAGCGCGCGGTACGCACCGGGCACCGCGCCACGGAGCGCGACCGGTACGCGCAGCCAGCGGGGCACGTAGTAGTCACCGGGCCGGTGCGTCGCGCGCACGACCGCGGCGGCCACGCGCTGCGCGGACACCGGCCGTGGGGTCGTGCGGGTGTAGGGCCGGCCGCGGCGCTCGAAGAACGCGGTGCGCACCACGCCGGGCACGACCACGCCGACGTCCACACCCGTGCCGTGCAGCTCGAAGCGGAGACTGTCGGCGAACGCGTCGAGCCCGGACTTGGTCGCCGCGTACACGGCTTCGCCCGCGACACCGGTGCGTCCGGCGATCGACGTCACGAACACGATCCGGCCGTGGCCCCGCGCCAGCATGCCGGGCAGCAGGGCGCGGGTGAGCTCGAGCGGCGCGGTCAGGTTCACGGTGACCAGCCGCGCGAGGAGCTCGGGGGAGAGCTCGGGCAGGGGACCGGCCCAGCCGAGGCCCGCGTTGTTCACGAGCGTGTCGACGCGGCCGGTGACGGCCAGCGCGCGTTCGGCCAGTTTGCCCGCGGCTTCGGGGTCCGCGAGGTCGGCTTCGAGGGCGGTGCCGCCGGTTTCCGCGGCGAGCGCGGCCAGGCGCTCGCGGTCGCGTCCGTGCAGCAGAACGTGGGTTCCCGAGGCGGCGAGCAGCCGCGCGGTGGCCTCGCCGATTCCCGAGGAAGCGCCGGTGACCAGCGCTGTGCCGCGGGGAGCGGGCATCAGACGGAGGTGAGCGCGGGCTTGCGCGAGGCCATCCGCAGCACGATGCCCTCCGAACGCAGCGAGCGCCGGAACCACAGCAGTGAGCCGACGATCGCCAGCGCGACCAGGCTGTACGAGCCCGCGGTGCTGACCATGAGGAAGTTGCCGACGGTCGCCTTCGCGAGCATCACCAGCGTCACGGAACCGTTCACGGCGAACACCAGCGCCCACAGCACCGACACGCGCTGGAAGAAGCGCCGCATGCCGGGGTGGCCTGACAGCGTGTCCGGGAACGAGCAGAAGTCACCAGCCAGCCGCGCGAGCAACGGTTTGTTGAACGGCGCGGACACGAGGAACAGGCTGGCGATAACGAAGTTCTGTAGGGTCGGCTGCAGGAAATACAGGAAGGCGCTGCCGGTGGCCAGGCCCAACGCGGTCCGGGCGATCAGCAGCGCGGAGGTGAGCCACAGGACCGCGGGGACGGTCTTACGCATCACCAGGCGCGTCACGATGACGACGACCGACCAGCACAGCGCGGCGATGACCCCGCTGTCGAAGCTGACCAAAGTCAGGAGGAGGTAGAAGAGGCCGGCAGGTACGAGCGTGGACTCCAGCAGATGCCGACCCCCGCCCACGACCAAGTTGCGGAACGAGGGGAGGTCGACCGTCATGTGGTGTCGCATGCGTTTCAAATACCTCCGGTGCGGGTGACCATCCCCCTCACGGCCCACGAATTTTTCAACAGCATAGGCACGGCGGATGGGAATGGTGTGAGGTGAGTATTCCATGAGTGTCACGGGGGTGTCGCTTTTCGTGGCCGTCCCTGCCGCGGTGCTGGGCGCGGCGTGCATGGGGATCGCCAGCGCCGCCCAGGCAAAGGCGGCCAAAGAGGTCGAGCCGGCGAACCCGCTTGATCTCACGTTGTTCAAGCGCCTCGTCGGGCGACCATTGTGGCTCATCGGCATCGTGGCGACCGTACTGGGGCTCGTCTTGCAGCTCGTTGCGCTAGCGTTCGGGCCGTTGCTGCTGGTCCAGCCGCTGCTCATCACATCGTTGATCTTCGCCGGGTTCGTGTTCGCGCGGCTCGAGCGAAGAGGCCCCGACCGGGTGATGAGCGCGGGCTCGGCGTTGTGCGTCGCCGGACTCGCGGTGTTCCTGCTGATCGCGCGCCCCAGCGGCAACGGCGACGTGCTCATCACCGGGACCTCGCTGCTCCCGCTCGGCATCGCGCTCGCCGCGGTGACCATCGCGGGCCTCGCGCTCGCCGCGCTCAGCCGCTCCGGCTCCGGGCGCGTGCTCGGGCTCGCCGTGGCCACGGGCGTGCTCTACGGCCTGACCGCCGGCCTGATGAAGGTCGTCGCCGGGCAGTTCCGCCAGGGCCTGGACGAACCGTTCAAGCATTGGACGCTCTACATCGTCTGCGTGGTCGGCCCGCTCGGGTTCCTGCTCAGCCAGAATACCTTCCAGCAGGGCCGCTACCTCACGCCGGCGCTGGCCGTCATCACGGCTCTCGACCCGCTCGTGGGGGTCGCGATCGGGCTGTCCTGGATGGGGGAGAGCGCCAACGGCACGCCGTGGGGGCTCGCCGGCGAGGCGTTCGCCGGTGCGGTGATCGTGGTCGGCATCGCGATGCTCTCGACCCGCGCGGCTCACCTGGACGTGGCCGCGATCGAGGAAGAACACGAACACGCCGAGGCCGAGCACGCCGGGTCGGACCCCGACGACGGGTACGGTCTGGCCGGATCCACCTGTTAGGAAACAGCTGGTGACCGCCGCTCGCGGCACCTCTGGCGAAGGGGGCGCGTTGGAGCGCGTGCTGATCGTCTCCGCGAACATGGGGGAAGGGCACAACGCCACCGGACGGGCGCTGGAGGGCGCCGTGCGGGAGCGCTGGCCCGCGGCCGAGGTGAAATGGCTCGACGCCCTCGACCAGCTGGGGCCAGGTTTCGGGGGCCTGTTCCGCCGCATCTACGTGGCCAACGTAGAGACCACCCCGTGGCTGTACGAGTTCTTCTACGACGCAATCTGGCGCCTCGCGTGGTTCGCGGCGGCGTCGAGGCGCTTCACCGCGTCCTGGTGCGGGCGCCGCCTCGCGAAACCGGTGGCGGACTTCGCGCCGGACCTCGTGCTGTCCACCTATCCGATGGGCACGGCCGGGCTGGCGTGGCTGCGCCGGCGCGGGAAACTGAAGGTGCCGATCGGCGCGTGGGTGTCGGACTTCGCCCCGCACCCGTTCTGGGTCTACGGCTCGGCCGACCTCACGATGGTGATGCACGAAGTCGCCGTGGGCCTGGCGCGCCGCTGCGCGCCCTCGGCCGCGGTGGGGGTGTCGGCGCCGCCGGTGCGCGCCGAGTTCCGGCCCGGCGACCGCGCGGGCGCGCGTCAGCGGCTGGGCTTGCCGCCGGAAGCGTTCGTGGCCTTGGTTTCGTGCGGCTCGCTCGGGTTCGGCGACGTCGAGGGCACGGTGCGTGAGCTGCTCGCCGCCGGGCCCGAGGTCGTGCCCGTGGCGATCTGCGGCCGCAACGAGGCGTTGCAGCACCGGCTCGAACGGCTCGACGAGCCGCGCCTGCGGGTCGTCGGCTGGACCGACCGGATGGCCGACTACACGATCGCCTCCGACGTCGTGGTGACCAATGCAGGCGGCGCGACCGGGCTGGAAGCCCTGGCGTGCGGGCGGCCCGTGCTCATGCACCGGCCCATCGCCGCGCACGGCAAGGCCAACGCCCGGCTGATGGCCGAGGCCGGTCTCGCGCTCGTGACCGAGAAGGACGGTGAGCTCACCAGGTCCGTCCGCACGCTGCTCGCCGAACCGGAGCTGCTCAAGGCGATGGCGGAGGCGGCCACGCGCCACTGCGATTCGGCCACGTCGCTCACGGCGGCGCTCAAGTCGCTCGTGGGCTCGCCGCTCAACCCGGCGCCGCAGCGGCTGCGGCCCGAAGACGCGTTGTTCCTCCACGTCGCGACCCCGCAGGTGCCGCAGCAGGTCGGCGCGGTGCTGATGCTCGACCCGAAGGCCGACGGTTCCCGCCCCACGCACGCGGACGCCGTCCACCTGCTCTCCGCGACGCCCGGCCTGCGCGCGCGGCTCCTGCCGGGCGGTGGCCTGTGGCGGGCGAAGTGGCAGGAGGACCCGGCGCGCACGGCCGACGGCATCCTCGGCGACGTCGAGCTGCCGGCCGGCAGCGAGCTCGAATCCTCGCTCACCGCGCAGATGGACGACTTCTTCTCCGAGCCCGTCTCCCCGGAACACCCGGTGCGCGCGCGGCTCGTGACGGGCATCGAGGGTGAGCAGGGCGCGTTGCTCATCGCTCTGCACCACGCGGCGAGCGACGGCATCGCGGTGATCGGCGCCCTCGTCGGGCAGGCCCGCGGCAAACCGCCGCTGGACCCGCCGCCGGCGCCGGTGCGCCGCGGCCGGCTGCGCGGGGCGGCCGACCGCGTCTCGGCCGCGGCGCGGAAACGGCCTGGGCGCAGGAAGGAAGCCGAAGAGCTGGCCCGCGGCATCTGGGCGCTCGCGCGGGCGGGCACCGCGCCGCGCGTGCGGTGGGAGACCGAGATTTCGGGCCCGCGGCGGCATTACGCGCGTGCGCACCTGTCGGCGCCGCAGGTGCGGGCGGCCGCGCGCAAGGTCGGCGTGCCGACCACGGACTTCGTGCTCGCGCTCGTCGCGGAAGCCGTGCACCAGGAGCTGGGCGCGGCCGCGCCGGAGCGGGTGCGGGTGCTGATCCCGATGTCCATTCGCGACACCGGCACGTTCCGCCAGCTGGGCAACCACACAGGGGCCGCGAGCGTCGACCTGCCGACCGGCGCGATGTCGCTGGCCGAACGTGTGCGCGCGACGCGGGAGCTGCTCGCTGAGCAGGTGACCCGCGGCGCGCCCCGGGCGGGCAACGCCGTGGTGCGCGTGATCGGGATCCTGCCGCCGTGGCTGCACCGGCGCGTGGCGCGGCTGGTCTACCGCGGCACCTGGTTCAGCATGATCGCCTCGGTGCTGCCGGGCGCGCGTTCGCCGGTGGTGCTCAACGGTTCCCTCGTGCGCACCGTCTACCCCGTGCTGTCGCTGGCGCCGGACGTGCCGGTGGCGGTGGGCGTGATGACGTGGGCCGACCGGTTCACCGTGTGCGTGACGGTGCCCGCCGGCCACGCCGCGCGAGGCGACCGGCTGGCGGGCACCGTGAGATCGGCGTTCGCCCGGTTGCAGTCCGAAGTGGACTGACCGGTCAGGAGAAGTGCGTGGTCGGCGGGGGGATCTCCTGGCCGTCGACGAAGAGGTCGACCTTCTCGTTGTAGAAGCAGATCAGGTTGGAGATCGCGCTGAGCGAGCGCGTGGGGAAGTCGTAGGACCAGGCCAGGTCCTGGTGCACCACGTCGCCGACGCGCACGGACCAGTAACCGGTGGTGGTGCCCTTGTACGGGCACTCGGTGACGGTGCCGGTGGGCACGAGGTGCGAGAAGTCCACCTCGGTGCGGTTGAGGTAGTACCGCGTCGGCAGGCCGGTTTCGAACAGCAGCACCGGAGACGACGACTCGGCGAGCGTCCGGCCTTCCAGCGCGACGCGCACGTGCCGGGTGGAGCGCAGGGCGTCGACGCGCGCGTACGGGTTGCGCGGGTGGACGAACACCTGCTCGTCCTCCTCGAACCACGCGTCGAGGGCGGCCCACTCGAACCGGACGTGGTCCGCGAGCCCCGCGGTGGCGTCCTCACCGTAGAGGCGCGCGGCCGCGGTCTTGACCTCGTCGCCCGCCTTGAGGGTCTGGCGGCGCGCGGTGCCGCGCTTGAGGCGCTGCGGGTGGTTCTCGTCCACGAGCACGCCGGGCGTCACGTCGGCGGCCGGGATGTAGTACTGCGGGTAGTACGGCCACTCCCACACGTACAGCGCGCGGGTGGTGTCGAGCACCGTCTCGCCGCCGAGCACGGCGCGGATCCGCCGGGGCACGGGCTCGACGTGGTCGATCGGGGTGATCGCGTCCGGGTAGTCGCGCATCGGGATCTCCTCGGTTCGGCCGGGCCGTTGTCCGATGTGACAGCTCCGGCTGCGCTGGGACCGGGGCGCTGAAAATGAGGCGCTGGAACCAGGCGTTGAAACTGGGGCGCTGAAACTGGGGCGTTGAAAAAAGGGCGCTGAAAAACGCGCGGCGCGCGGACGTGGGTCCGCGCGCCGTCGTGATCAGGCCGTCGCCCGCTTGGGCAGCTTCCACCCGGGGCGGGGGAAGTGGCAGGTGTAGCCGTTCGGATAGGTCTGCAGGTAGTTCTGGTGCTCGGGCTCGGCCTGCCA